>JAPPKV010000061.1 GCA_028819775.1 Gammaproteobacteria bacterium
GTTGCCGGAACCGACGCCGAAGAAGGTGCGGCCCGGGGCCAGCGCATTGACCGTGCCGATGCCCGAAGCGTTGTTGGGTGCCGGGCGCGTGCCGGTAATCGCGACCCCGGTGCCGAGGTTGATGCGGCTTGTTCGCGTCGCTGCGAGAGCCAGCGCGGCGTAGCAGTCGGACCACAGCATCTGGCTGTCCGCGAGCCAGGCGTGGGAGTAGCCAAGCTCCTCGGCGCGCACCACGTAGTCGATGTCGTTGATGTGGGAGGCGACGCAGACGCCGATCTCCATGTGTTGGTTCCTTCTCAGGTGCGCGTTAGCGCGCGTGTGCTCGAAACGCGACAACGGACGCTTTCGGAAGCGTGGGATTGCCGAAATAGGCGATGCTCTGCCGGTCGTCGCTGATGAGCGCCAACAGTGCCTCGCGGTCCCCGGACAGGTTGACGACCTCGTCACAGGCGAGGGAATGGCTCGCGAAGTAGGCCACGAGCGATTCGCCGACATCGTAGAGGTGCATCGGCGCCTGCGCGATACCGGCAAGCCAGCGGTCGTCGCACGTGGCGACGAAGGCGCGGATGTAGGGCGGCAACTCGCGTTCCTGTGGCCGGATGTCGAGTTTGCCCCGCTCGACGACGCCTGGACCGACTTGAATGGCCGATTCGAACAGTCCCGGGTGGTAGTCCCGGCGCCCGATGATGCGGAGTTCCCCGTCGCCTACGCCGAGAATACGCGTGTAGCCGTGGGGCGTGAGTTCGCTCTGCACCTTGCCGTCCAGTTGCAGAAGGCCGAGGGGTGAGACGGGGTCGAAGACGGACACGAAACCGCTACCCACGACCAGCGTATGACCCCCGTCGATCAGTGCGTCCATCGCGATGCTATTGGCACCGAGGATCACCGGCTCGAACTCGGCGCGCATCAGGTGCGCGATCACGAGCGAGTTGCGTACTTCCGGCGCATCGACGGCTACGGCCGAACCGCTGCCCTGGAACGCGGCGATGAGCCCCGAAGGCGACATCATGGCGTCGAACCGCTGCGTATCCAGCATCGGCAGCGTGACGACACCGGACGCCAGCGGCGCCTCGAACCGGGGCGCGGGCTCCTCGCAACCTGCGAACAGGATTGCGAGGGCGAGGAACGCCGCTCGGGTGGTGCGCATGGATACCGCGGCGCCAGTCTCCCCGTGCCGGATCAGGCGCGAATGGGCAACGTGCGGTGCCGCGTTCCTGTCGCGGCAAACAACGCGTTGGACAACGCCGGTGCCACGGGCGGTACGCCGGGCTCGCCGACGCCGGCAGGCAGGCGTCCCTGGGCGGGCACGAGTTCCACCTTGGTGGCTGGCGCTTCGCCAATACGCAGCATGGGGTAGTCGTGGAAGTTGCTCTGCACCACCGCGCCTTCCTTCAGCGCGATGTCGCCGTAGAGCGACAGCGACAGGCCGAACACCACAGCACCCTCCATCTGCGCGACGCACGTATCGGGGTTGACGTACGTTCCGCAGTCCAGGACCACGTAGGCGTTCGATACGCGTGGCCGACCGTTCGCCATGTTTGCTTCCAGCACGGTTGCCACGTACGAGCGGAAACTGTGATGCACCGCGAATCCGAGCCCCACACCCTCCGGTCGGGGACTATCCCAGTCGGACAGTTTGCGAACTCGTTCGATGACGTGTCGCAACCGGGCGAAGTCAAGCTCGTGGCCCGGCGGGGCGGGCTGCCCCGGTTGCTTCAGCTTGCCGCTTGCGGGAATCAGCGATAGGCGATGCTCGATGGGATCCCGCCCGACGGCGGACGCCATCTCGTCCGCGAACACGTTCGCCGAGAACGCGTGGAAGATGTTGCACACCGAACGCAGCCAGCCGACCCGGGCACCGGGGCGGATCCCGGCGGACTCCATGCGCTGGTTCGCGACCGTGTAGGGGAGGTTGGAGAAGCCCATTTCCAGTTCCCAGGGGGCCGGTTGCACGGCTTGGGCCGCGAATACGGTCGTGATCGACGGGAACGCGGAGCGTTGCAGCCAAGCATTGGGCTTGCCCTCGTCGTCGATCACCGCGCGGTGATGCTGCGCGCTCGACGCGTGCAGGTAGTCGTGACGGATGTCGTCCTCGCGCAGCCACTGCACGCGCACCGGGCGCTTGACGCGCTTGGACAGTTCGACCGCTTCCAGCGCGAAGTCCGGTTTCGACTTGCGCCCGAACGCGCCGCCGAGCAATGTCGGCGTCACCTCCACCTTGTCGGGCGTCAAACCGGCCTGCGCGGCGATCATGGGTCGCGCAGACTGCGGATCCTGCAATGGCGCATGCACGACGCAACGTTCCTCGGTCACGTCGGCCACGGCAACCGGTGGCTCCATGGGGGCGTGCGAGAGGAACGGTGTTTCGTAGGTTGCCGACAGTTCGTTGCCGCCGGCGGCGAACACCGCGTCCACGTCGCCCTTCTCCGAGCCCGGCACCGGCGTGCCGGGTTTCGCCACGGCATCGCGCAGGGCGTGGCGTAGCTCGTTGCTGTCGAAGGTCTGGTTCGGACTCCCGGTCCACTCGATGTTGAGACCCTGGGCAACGCGCATCGCCGTCCACGTGTCTTCCGCGACGACGCCGACCCCGCCCAAGGGTGCGAAAACCGGGCCGGCACTCGGTGCCGCATCCAGGGTCTCGATCGCAACAAGCCCGGGTTCGTCCGTGGGCTTGTTGGCAATGGACTTGACGCCGCCGCCGAGCCAGGGACAGCGGACCACGACCGCGGTGGCCATGTTCGGCGAGGAGAAATCGGCGCCGAACGTCCCCTTGCCGCGGGCGATGTCGCCCGCGTCGACGTGGGTCACGGGCTTGCCGATGAAGCGGTGCTCCGTTTCCT
>JAPPKV010000296.1 GCA_028819775.1 Gammaproteobacteria bacterium
TCGCCTTCGGGCATGTCCCGGACGACGTCATTCGCGACGGCATGCCCGTGCTCGCGCAGTGCCTGCGGGAGGCGCGCACCACCAACGAGCCACCGAGCTTCACGAGCTTGTTCGACTGACGGAGGGCGACATCGTGCTGAAATGGCTGGGTGGCATTGTGATCGGAGCGCTGCTTGGCGCTGCCTCAGTGTTGTTTTTGAGGCATGTCCAAGCCCCTTCGACGCTCGCCGAAATCCATCACCTAGCCAGTCAATTCGAGCAGCAACGTGCGCTTCTTGCTCTGTTGAGGTCGCCCGACCCTCAAACCATGGAAGCGCTACTCGATGAGGCCGGCGAGCTCGACCGATTCTCCCCGAATCGCGAGTTCGCGGAACATGCGATCTACACCCGATATGCCGAACTCGATCCACAGGGTGCCCTCGGCCGCATGGTCGCCGACGAGGTCAACTGGTGGGGGCTCCGGGAAGTGATCGCGCTGTGCGCCAAGACCGACCCCGACGGCGTGTTGGACTACGTGGACGCCCTCGACGAACCACACCGCAAGATGCTGGCCGGGATGATTCTCAGGGAGGTCAAAGGACGAGGTGACATTCAGAACGCGTTTGCGGCGCGGTTCTCGCTGCACCGTGAACTCGACCGGGCGCGGGCGTTGGAGGCCGCCGACACGGATCCGGCGGGCGCCTGGCACGCCGCCTTGTCGCTCGATGCCAGATCCCGACCCGGATCGCTCAGCCTCATCGCAACCGATTGGGCACGGTCAGATCCCTTGGCAGCCTTCGAGGCGGCGGGCGCGCTTGCGGACACCCAACTTCGCCAGAACGTGGAACGCGCCGTGGTGTCGGAATGGATGCGCAACGACCCCGATGCCGCGCTGGACTGGGTACTTGCACTCCCACTCTCAAGCCACCGCGAGGCGATCGCCACGGCGTTGAGTACATTGGCACGAACCGACTACGAGACTGCCTTGGATACCCTGGTCGACCTAGGCGATCGCGTCCTGCTGGAGCGGCTTAGCCTGCGGACGGCCTGGACCTGGGGAAACTACGACCCGCAAGCCGCATACGACTGGGCCGTCGCCCAAGCCTCATCGCAGATGCAGGGCGAGTTGATCCACCCCGTTATGTCCACGATCGCCCGGTCCGCGCCCGAAGACGCCATTTCGCTCGCATCACGCCTCGACGACGCACTGCAGCGCGCTGCGGCGTTCAGGAGCGTTTTCGCGACCTGGGCGCAGAGCGATGTGCGCGCCGCTGCCCGATGGATAGAGGCATCGCCCCAACCACCGAGTGACGTCGCCTACCAGCTCATCCCGGCATATGCCAAGGTGGATCCGGAAGAAGCCTTCGATTGGCTCATGTCCCTGGATGCTTCCCAGCACCGGCACGTCGATCGGCTGATCACCGAAACCGCCAAGGGTTCGCCAGACCGGGCGAGGCAGCTCCTTGACCGCATACCCGGCGGGCCTGCCAAGGAAAGAGCGGCAGGACAACTCGTGACCACATGGATCAGCGTGGATCCGCAGGCCGCCGTGGGCGTGATTCCACGTCTGGGAGTGGACGAGACGGACGCCCTGTTCAAAAACGCGTTTCGCACCTGGTGCGAATCCGATCCCGATGCGGCCACCTCGTTCCTAGGTCGCCTACCCAATGCGTCACGGGACTCGGCCATCATGGGAATCATCGACCATGCCCTGTCGCGCGGCAACGACGTGGCGTTGGCGGAGCGGATGTACAACCGCCTTACGAGCGACGACATGCGGCGAGAAGCTGCGGCAACCTTGCACTCGAGGTTGCATGTTGTCGATCCGCAGCGGGCGAAGCGCTACGGGGGGTGAGGCCGACTCAACCAAGCGTTGTTTGTCCTGGCCTCCCGCTGTCCGTTGACATGAATCTACCACTCTACATACCATTTCGGCATGATTGTTACCATTGACAACGCCGGGCGCCTCGTCGTACCGAAATCGCTCCGGGAACAGTTCAACCTGACACCGGGTTGCGACTTGGAGATCGAGGCAGTCGGCGACGGTATCCACCTGCGCCGGGCCGTTGCCGAACCCGCCCTCGTTCGCAAACAGGGCATCCTGGTGCATCACGGGACCACACGCACAGCTCTTGATGTCGGCGACTTCGTCCGCGCCGAGCGCAACGCTCGACAAGCCCGAATCGTCCGCGACGCCGACGCTCGCTGAAGTGCGAACACTATTCGATACTTCCGTCCTGGTTGCGGCTCTGGTGGACCAACTCGGAAATCACGAGGCCGCCTTCCGTGCCTTTCAGCGTTACACGAGCGGCGAGAACGACGGGTTTTGCTCCACGCATACGCTCGCGGAGTGCTACGCGACGATGACCGCACTCCCTGTCGCACGACGTGTCTCTCCCGAGGAGGCACGCCTCGTGATCGAGGATACGGTCGTTGATCGGCTTGCCGTTGTAGCGCTCGGCGAGCACGACTACCGCGCCGTCATTGGCGATGTCGCCGCGCTCGGCCTGTCGAGTGGCGCGATCTACGACGCCCTTCACGCCCACTGTGCCCGCAGGGAACGCGTCGACCAGATTCTCACGTACAACCTTGTGGATTTCGCGCGGTTCGAACTCGATGGCATCCCGGTTGCGGCACCGTGACGCACCTCGATTGAAGAACTGCCACGCCTTTGCCGCTCCCCATCTTCATTGACTTCGCAACAACCTAGGTCTAGGTTCCGGATAGAGATACGCATCGGGGGGATGCGACATGGAACACACTAGGAATCTAGGAAAAGCACGCTACTTCTCACTTCTCGCAACTGCCGGCACTTTCGCCGGCCTCCTCTGCACAATGGCCGCACGGCCCGCCATCGCCG
>JAPPKV010000124.1 GCA_028819775.1 Gammaproteobacteria bacterium
CACTTAGGAGGATTTCTTTCTACACGCCACCTCTCTATCGCTTATTTGGGGTACTCATAAGTATACCATGGGATTGAAAATAGCCGATTTACTCGAGTCCTGGACTGCGTTGAAACGGCGCCCGGGAGGCCGCACAACGGGGCGCTGACGCGTCAACGGAGGCCAAGTCGTTCCGGGGCAGTCGGAGGGGCCGCCGCGGGCCGCAGCACGCCACCATGAGCCCCGAAAATCGCGTCAAGGGGTGCGCGCAACTTTTTTGCGATTCTTTCCATGCTCGCGACCCGCGAGGACGGGCAACGCTGCCTGGTCCGAAATTCCTGTGGGTCGACGATGCTCGGGCATCGGTTCATCGTCTTCCATATCACGGAGTCACCGTACTGCCTCCTGCATCTCGTTTTCGGTCCACGGCTACCGCTTGTGACGTGCCCACCCTTCTGCCCCCTTCCGCTGGCTCCGATTGCGATCTGTACTCTCTGTACGGTATCGTCTTGCACCAGATGTCCGGGGACGACGACATCAGGGCAGCGGCATTCTCCTGGCTCGCCGAACAGGCCGCCCGGCACGGCCACGTGGTGCCGCGAGGGATTCTTCAAGACGGCTTCGAGTATCGCGGGCAAAGGGTCACCCTCATGGGACAACCCGGCATCTGGAAGCCGCGTGTGCTGGCACTCCCGCTGTCCATCACGACGACTCCGTCGGGACCATACGACGACTCCTTTACCGAAGACGGATTGCTCGAGTATCGGTACCGCGGTACGGACCCGCACCATCGGGACAACGTCGGCCTGCGTGAGCTGTGCCGCACCCGCACGCCGTTGATCTACTTTCACGGCGTGGCGCGGGGCCGCTACATGCCGGTGTGGCCCGTGTTCATCGTCGAGGACCGCCCGCGCGAACTGTGCTGCATGGTGGCGGTCGAGGCCGCTCTCACGCTGAGTCCGGCCGAGGGATCGGCGAACGTCGTGGGACCGGACTCGATCATCGGAGTTCGCCGCTATATCACCGGCGAGACCAAGCGCCGCCTCCACCAGACGGTGTTCCGGGAACGCGTGCTCGACGCCTACTCCGGGTGTTGTTCCCTGTGCCGCCTGCGCCATCGCACGCTGCTCGATGCCGCTCACATCGTGCCTGACAGCGATCCTCGGGGAGAACCGGTCGTCCCGAACGGACTCTGCCTGTGCAAGATCCACCATGCCGCCTACGACAGCGACCTGATCGGGATCTCACCCGACTACACGGTGCACGTCCGCCGCGACGTACGCGACGAGACCGACGGGCCCATGCTCCTGCATGGCCTGCAGGAACTGCATGAGTCGCGGGTCGCCCTGCCCAACCGCCGAGCGGACCGTCCCGACCGTGACCGACTCGCCTGGCGGTACGAACGCTTCCGCGCCGCGTGACAGCGTCCGATCACGCTGACACCCCTCCGGAGGTCTCCCGCGGTCACTCGGCGGGCGCTGTCAGCGCATCGAGTTGACCAAAGCTTCGTAAAGTTATAACTTAACTAATATCAGCGCGAAATGCGCTTATCCGACTTATCCAAGGAGTAAATTATGAATGATTACACTACGTGGAGGATAGGCCTTGCCGCTAAGATCATTGTGGCCCGGATCCGCCTACGAAATCTACGCCTACGCAACTGACAGATATAGGTGTCAAATCGAAGAATTCCTTACGAACCTCAGCAAGCGGGATCAGAAGAAGATGACCGCACTGCTTACCCGGGCGGCTCACCACGGACCGCCCAGAAACCGCGAGAAGTGTCAAAAGATGGTGGGCGAGGACTTCTGGGAGTTCAAGCCCTCCGATCAGCAGCGTGTCTTCTGGTGTTACGACCCAGGGAAACGAAAGCGAATCGTGTTGCTGCACGGCTTTACCAAGAAGTCTGGACGAACACCAAAGAATGAGTTGGAAGCCGGACGCAGTGCGTACCGGGAGTATCTACAAGAACTGAGAATCGCAAGAAAGGAGAGAGAATGATCAAAGAGTGGAGTCGACAGTATGAGGGTGACCCCGAGTTCGAATTCGACCTGCTGGCCATTGAAATCGGCGAGCGCATCGTCGAGAGGATGGAGCTTCTGAAGATGACTCGGACCGAGTTGGCCGCCAAGATCGGAGTGAGCAAGGCTCGCATCAGTCAAATCCTCAGCGGACATGACAATCTCACGTTGAAGAGCCTTGTTGCAGTCGCTATCGGTTTAGGGAGCCGTGTCGAGATCCGACTGAAGAACAAGGAACAGTGGTTGTCCATGGAAACCAACGTGGAGTACCCGTTGTTATCCCCATCCTCACTTTCGGAACTCGCGGCCGCTGCTTGACAGTTGACACGTAAACTACCGCTACGCCAGTCGGATCTGGCGGCTCTTGATCTGCGCGAATTCTGGATAGAGCAGATCGAGTACACGGAGGCAGAAGAAGCTCCAGAGGAGTTCGATACGCCAACGGTGCGCCTCTCACGTCCGAGCGTACAGCAAAACGCGAATGACAAGGACACCTACTTGATGACGCTCAGAATTCGCGTGTCGCAAGCAGATGTGCGGTCGATTGATCTCACGATGCGTGGTGTATTTCACGTCCAGGCGGACGACAATGGCAACGAGGGAACACCGAGGATGCTAATATACAACGGTTCTGCGATGTTGTATGGCGCTGCGAGAGGAATCATTGAGTCGATTACCAGCCTGACGGGATTCGGCCGGCTGCGCGTTCCATCTGCCAACATCGCAGAGCTACTCGGCAGAAGGTAGACCGTAAGCCACCAAACACACGCATCGCAGGGACGCCGGGAGGCTTACAGGCGGATGAATTTCTGGAGTTGGGCGGGGGCCTGGACCTG
>JAPPKV010000241.1 GCA_028819775.1 Gammaproteobacteria bacterium
TGGGAGCGCCGGGTCGCCAATCCCTGACCCCTACCCACAAATCTGACGTGCACCCTTCAAGAATCGTCGCACCGCCTCACCGTTTTTCGACCGGCGGCGCTTCTCCAGCAGGTCGTCGCGCGCCATCCACACCCCTCGCGGCGCGCCCAGTCCTTGAAGCTCCACCGGAAGCCTTGCCCCGACGCCGCGACCCCCTTTTGCGCAGCGCCGGCCTCATCACCGAATAGGCAGGGGACCATCGGTTTCCGTCGCAATACTCGACGGTCCAGGCAATTCGTCCTCAATCCCCCGTCCTTAGACCGCCCGACAAAAGATGCTTTACTGCGTAAGCTGTTGCTACCGGCCACACTCCGCAGTGGCTCCAGACGCATTCGGTTGCACACGCAATCGCGGAGTTGCTCCAGTTCTCCTCAAAACGACAATGCCGAAAGCAGCACCTGGGCTGGATATTCGAACTTAAGCGACTGAGAATAAAGAGGAAGTTGTTATTGTGCCGTTGTTTCCGCGGGTGATCTCCGAGCGCAGTTCGTTGATGCACTCGATCGGGCCGTCGCGGTCCACGATCCGCCGGTCGGTTTCGACGGCGGATAAGGTCGCGCCGAATTTGCCGGGAGGCTATCCGGCGCTCCAGGTCGTCCTGCGAATGGAAGCCCGCAATCTTCCGTGCGTGCGCGTCGGTCTCGCGGCCTAGAAACCACACTTCCTCGCCGTTCGACAGGAAGACGTACGGCACTTCGAGTTGCTCGGCGTAGTGGCGCCCCTGATCCTGCGCCGTCACCGGCTCGGTGCTCGCCCGCTTTGCCTCCAGCGCCGCCATGGGACGCCCCTGGCGGTCGCACAGCGCGTAGTCCGCCTGCGTGCCGTCAGAGAGCGCGTACTCGAACAGGACGCTCGAACCGTCGGTCAGGTTCTATCCCGCGTCCTTAAGAAGCGCGTCGATCTTGCTTGACGCGGGCGAATGCTTCCGTGGTGCCGCTCACACCGTGGCCCACGGATCGACCAGTGCAATCCCCATGCCCTCGAAGTGGCTCACGTTCCGGGTCACGACCGTCAGTCCCCGACATCGCGCAATTGCGGCGATCTGGCAGTCAACCGGGTCCACGTTGAGGCCAACGGCGCGGCGCATGGCTCCGATGTCGCCAAAGGTCCGCGCCGCCTCCCGGTCGAAGGGCAGCACGCGGTCGCCGAAGGCTCGTTGGAGCATCCCTTCAATATCTGAGAACAGCGTCGCGCGGCGACGGCCCTTCGGCAGTATCGCGGCACCATAGCGAAGTTCGGCCTCGCTCACCGCAGACAGGAAGAGGTCCTTCGGAGGCCGACCGGCGACCCACGCCTCGACGCTCGGTTCCGGTTTCGGGCGCATCAGTTCGGACACGACGTTCGTGTCTAACAGGAACATGCCGCTCTCGGCTCAGTCGAAGGACGGCGGTACGCGCGTACCGCCCCGTGGCGGCAACTCGAGGTCCACGCCATTCGTCGGCCCGAAATACGACCGGATAATGCTCGCGAGGTCGCGCGTCTCCGGTTCGTTGCCGACAGCGTTGCCCAGTATCAGCCGTGCTTCCTCTTCCATCGATCTGCCATTGCCGGCCGCCCGCACCCGCAAGCGCGTCTTCACGTCTTCGTCCAGATTGCGAATCGTTATGCTTGCCACGGCTTCTGCCCCATACAACTGAGAGGCTCCAATCTACGCGGCGATTGCGATGCAATCAAGTCTCAGAGGTTGCCCCTGTCTCAGAGGTTGCCCCGAGATTCGGTTGCCTGTCGCAAATGTCGCAAATGTCGCAAATGTCACATGTCACAAGGTCGCAAAACGCGCCAACAGGCCGCTGACAATCGCATAGACGCACCAGTAATCAGGCAAATACGCCTGCTGGACATACGGCAGAAAATACCTTTAAATCAGCAAGTTGATGACAGTGTGCCGCGCAGGCGACGTTCGCGATTACGGCGGACCAGGCGCCGGTGGCGGACCTGGCGGTGACCCTTTCGGTGACGCAGGGCACGAACGACGACTACCTGCCGGACACGCTGCCGACCTCCGTGCCGATCGCCGCCGGCGCCACCGAGGCCACCGTCTCGGTGGCGCTGCCAGACGACGACGCGACCGAGCCGGACGGCGTCATCGTAGCGAGCATTGCCGCGAGTCCCGACTACGAGGTGGGTGTGGCGAGCGCGCGCCTGGCGGTGAGCGATAACGACCTACCGACGCTGTCGATCGCGGCGGGTGCCGCGGTGACGGAGGGCGGCGCGGCGACGTTCACGATCACAGCCGACCGGGCGCCAGCGTCCGACCTGGCGGTGTCGGTATCGGTGACGCAGGGCGCGGACGACGACTACCTGCCGGAGACGCCACCGACCTCGGTGACGATGGCCGCGGGGGCGACCACGGCGACGTTGTCGGTGGCCCTGCCGGACGACGAGATCGTCGAAGCGGCCGGCACGGTGATGGCGACCATCGCGGAGAGCGACGACTACGAGGTAGCGACCTCCAGCGCGAGCGTGGCGGTCGGCGACAACGACCTACCGACGCTGTCGATCGCGGCCGGCGATGCGGCGACGGAGGGCGGCACCGCGACGTTCGCGATCACGGCGGACCAGGCGCCGGTGGCAGACCTGGCGGTGGGGGTATCGGTGATCCAGGGCACGGACGACGACTACCTGCCGGAGACGCTGCCGACCTCGGTAACGATGGCCGCCGGGGCGACGACGGCCACGCTGTCGGTAACGCTGCCCGACGACGAGATCGTGGAAGCGGCGGGCACGGTGACGGCGACCATCGCGGAGAGCGACGCCTACGAGGTGGCGACCTCCAGCGCGAGCGTGGCGGTGAG
>JAPPKV010000246.1 GCA_028819775.1 Gammaproteobacteria bacterium
CCGACGGCGACATCGATCTCTATGCGGCGGGCGGCGATCTCGAACCGAACCATCTCTACCAGAACCAGGGAGACGGCACCTTCGTCGAGGTGGCGGCGGAGGTCGGACTTGGCTTTCGACATCGGGGCAGTGGGCCGACCTTTGCCGACATCGACGGCGACGATGATCTGGACCTGTTCGTCGGCGCCATTGACGGTGGACGCGTCTACCTGATGAGGAACGACGGCGGCACCTTCGTCGACGCGACTTCGGCATCCGGTCTCGTGATCGAGGCCGACAACACGATCTCGGCGACGTTCGGCGACTACGATCTGGACGGGGATCTCGACCTTGTGCTGGCCCATTGGGGCAACCCCCAGCAACCGGATACGGAGACGCTGTGGCGCAACGACGGCCAGGGCGTCTTCGAGTCCGTGAGCATCGAGTCGGGGATCGCGGCGCTCCTGATCGAACGCGACCCCCAGGTGCTCGACCGCACGTTCACGCCGAATTTCAGCGACATCGACAACGACGGCGACCCGGACCTCCTGATCACCGGGGATTTTGAAACCAGCCAGGTCTTCGAGAACAACGGCGACGGTACGTTCCGGCGCATCACCGACCGCCGCGTGATCATCGACGAGGCCGGCATGGGGGCCGCCGTCGGCGACTACGACAACGACGGCGACATGGACTGGTTCGTCACCTCGATCCACGAGGAGGGCAATTTCTTCGGCAACCGCCTGTACCGGAACCTCGGGGACGGCACCTTCGAGGACGCCACGGAGGAGGCCGGCGTGGCCCGCGGCGACTGGGCATGGGCTAGCTGCTTCGCCGACTTCGACAACGACGGCGTGCTCGACATATTCCACGTCAACGGCTGGAAAGGCAGCACGGGCGGCGACGGCTCCAAGAGCGGGGACTTCACCGACGACCAGGTGCGCCTGTTCATGGGCCAGGGCGACGGCACGTTCCGCCGCCGGGACTCGACCTTCTCCCTTACCGACCGGGGGATGGGGCGCGGCGTGGCCTGCTTCGATGCCGAGCGCGACGGCGACGTCGACATCGTGATCGCCAACAACGACGAGGAGCAACTGGTCTACTACCGCAACGACATGGCGAACGACAACCACTACTTGGGTGTCGTGCTCAAGGGCGTCGGTTCCAACACGCGCGGTGTTGGTGCCCGGGTCACGGCGACATCCGCGTCGTTGACCCAGGTGCGCGAGGTGCGGGCCGGCAACAACTATGTCTCCCAGAACCCCACCGAAGTGCATTTCGGGCTTGGCCCGGACACGACCGTCGAGGTCACCGTGAAGTGGCCAAACGGCACGGCATCCACGATGGCGAATGTCCAGGCCGACCAGTTGCTCACCATCGAACAACCGCTGCCGACCGGCGTTCGCCTGGTCGTCGCCCGGGGGTCGGGTGGCGGCAACTACGCCGAAGGCGACCGCGTCGCCATTAGGGCGTCGCCGGCGGACGAGAACTACCACTTCAGCCATTGGACCAGCGACGGCGGCGGCAGCTTCGACGACGCCCGTTCGGCAGAGACGACCTTCGTCGTGCCGGGCAACGCGGTCACCGTGATCGCGCACTACACGCCGGGCGTTGCCATGACCGAGGACGTCTCTGTCGCCCGGCGCTGGAACGAAGTGCTCCTGCAGGCGATCCGCAACGACTACGCCCGGCCCACGGTGCACGCCCGGAACCTGTTCCATGTCTCGGCTGCCATGTACGACGTTTGGACCGCCTTCGACGACACCGCCGCGCCGTGGCTGCTGGGCGTCGAACGCGCAGGCGTCGCCTGCGAGGTCGAGACACCCACGGCGAGCGATGGCGAGAACGCCCGCAGCCAGGCCATGAGTTTCGCGGCCTACCGGATCATCCGGCATCGATTCACGCTCTCGCCCCGGGCCAGTCTGATTCGCCGCGACGCCGATGCCCTCTTGGGCGCACTCGGATACGACATTGACGGGGACGACCGGATCACTACGTTCGGCAACGAGATCGGGCAGTGCTACATAGACTTCGGCCTCGCCGACGGTGCCAACGAAGCCGACGACTACGCCAACGTGAGCTACGAACCCGTCAACCCGCCCCTGGAACCGCATCGGCCGGGAAACCCGGACATCGTGGACCTGAACCGCTGGCAGCCGCTCAAGCTTGAGGCATTCATCGACCAGGCGGGCAATCCCGTCACGGATGATCCCGAGTTCCTAAGCCCGGAGTGGGGCATCGTCGTGCCGTTCGCGCTCGCCGAGGCGGACAGGACGGTGTATCGGCGCGACGACTTCGACTACTGGGTCTACCACGACCCCGGGATGCCCCCGACCATCGACGGCACGTTGGGGGACGACTACCGCTGGTCGCACGCCCTGGTCGCGATCTGGTCGTCCCACCTGGATCCGGCCGACGGCGCAACGATGGATATCTCGCCGGCGAGCCTCGGCAATATCGGCGAGTATCCGGCACGTTTCGAGGATCACCGGTCTTTCTACGACCTGAACGACGGCGGTGATCCCGGAACCGGCTACGAATTCAATCCCACCACCGGTGAACCGTACGCTCCTCAAGTCGTGCCACGGGGCGACTACACCCGAGTGCTGGCGGAGTTCTGGGCCGACGGGCCGGACTCGGAGACGCCGCCCGGACACTGGTTCGTCATCTTGAACGAGGTCAACGACCACCCGCTCCTGTCCCGCCGCTTCGAGGGAACCGGCGACGAGCTTGGAGCCTTGGAGTGGGATGCGAAGGCGTATTTCGCCCTAGGCGGGGCGATGCACGACGCCGCGATCGCCGCCTGGGGCGTGAAGGGCTACTACGACTACATCCGCCCCATCTCGTCGCTTCG
>JAPPKV010000352.1 GCA_028819775.1 Gammaproteobacteria bacterium
ACGAGAAGTTGTTCATTTCCTCGTTGCAGATGAAGAGCGGGTCGTTGGGATCCCTCGAACGCGGATCCAACGGATCACGCCAAGAGAAGCAGACCGTGTTCGAGTCACGGGGCGGATCGCGCAGCATGAGCGGGACGCGTGTCGAACCGGTGTCCTCGAAGACATTGTAAGCAAGATGCACGTCTATCCGGTCGACATTGAAGCGCAGTTGCTGGCGAATGCCCCAGGACTGGGGTGCGTCGTTGTCGGGCCCGGTACCCACGTTCTCCTGGGCACCCTGGCCGTCGTGGTACGTGGCGGTGGTTCGGAAGCTCAAGTAGTCGGTCAGCGGACCGCCGCCGGCGACGCCGTAGCGCTGGCTGAACTGATCCGTGTACTCCACCAGGGTGTTGAGGTCCCAGTCGTCCGTGGGTCGGATGGAGTGAACGGAGATCGCGCCCGCAATGGAGTTCCGTCCATGTAGCGTGCCTTGCGGGCCCCGCGCCACCTCCACGCGTTCGACGTCGAATAACCCGTCCACGATTGCGGACTGGCTCGTGTGGTAGACGCCGTCCACGTAGGTCGCGACGGCCATATTGCCCTGCAACTCGCCTGCGCTGCGGTTGCCCATGCCCCGGATCACTGTCCCCGACCCCTTCCGGCTGTGGGTCTCGCCGAACTGCAGGCCCGGCACGAGTTGCTCCAAGTCGTCCGTTCGTGTCAGGCCGAGTTCCTCGATCATCTGCGCGTTGAAGGCGGTGATGATCATCGGCACGTCGAGGATGTCCTCCTCGCGCTTCTCGGCCGTGACGACGATGACTTCGATGCGTCTGTCGTCATCGGCGTCCGCAGCTTGCGCCGCCGCCGGGGCCGCCGTTAGCGTCATGCCGACTACCGTCGCCGGCGCCAGCACCACCGACGCCAACAGGTTTCGCACTCGTCCTAGCAGGGTCGGCTTCGAATCGTTGATCTGCATCTCCTGGCTCTCCTTGGTCATGCCGTTGGCGCGCGTGACCGCAATCACGCCGCGGGTTTCAAGACTGTAGGTCAGGTCGGTCTGCCTCAGCAGGGAGGTCAAGGCGTCTTCGACGGTATAGGTGCCGGCAATCGCACGGGTCTCGACGGCATCCACGTCGGAAGCGAGAAACAGCACTGAATGCCCCGTCTGTTCGGCCAGTTCTTTGATGGCCTCGCTAGCTTCCATAGCCGCGATATTCAGGTCGTAGACCGGCTCCGCAGTCCAGCCGCAACGAACGCCGAGCAACGCCGTCACGACCAACGCGACCGTTGAGAACCCTGCGAATGCCCCCCTTGGACCTTGGCGACCTGCCCCCATTCCCACGATCTTGTCTAGATAGTTCCCCGGGATCACAAAATCCGCTAGCCCAGTGCGGGAGTTCTAGTCGAGGTGCGAAACGGGGTGGTCGCCGGGGTCGTCCTGGGCTCGTCGGCTGAGTGAGACCGTGTCGGCATCGACGTAACGAGCATCGATCCCGAACGACGTATTCAACGCCCCGAACAGCGGACCCGTGTCCCCGATTCGGAAGAGTCCGTTGAACTTGAGGCTGCGCAACGACTCGTCCTCGACCAGAATCTCCAGGTTGGTGTGTCTGCCAACCTCCCGTACGACCTCGTCCAACGGCGTCTCGGAGAAGTCTAAGAGCCCCTCCCGCCAGGCGAGTTTGCGCTGCAACTCCCTCATGGGGACGGTTTGCGTTTCGGGAGGCGTGGCCGCCGCAAGGGGCGGAACGATCACGACCCGTTCTCCCCTTGCCAACACGATAGCGGGTGTCGGCGTCTTCCCAACCGGCGATCCGCCGCCGGGCACCGGGGCGTGGCGGTCGTACACCCGGACACGACCATGCGTCACCGCTACCTCGATCGAGTCAAGATCCAAGCGAATCGCGAACGTCGTCCCCAAGGCTTCCACGCGCCCCATGCCGGCATCGACGACAAACGGTCGATCCAGGTCCCGAGCGACTTCGAACAGGGCTTCGCCCTGCAAGAGCCGAACGCTTCGATAGCGCGCACCGTAGGAAACGCGCAGCCGACTGTCCGAATTGAGCGCGATGGCCGACCCGTCCGGCAGCGCTACTTCGCGCTGTTCTCCCATCGCCGTGGCGGCGGCATGCGACCAAGCGTCGGTCGATTGGTCTGTGACGCTGAACACGATCATCACGACCAACGCCAACACCGCGAGGGCCGCCACCCAGGGCATCCGGCGCGAGACGGGCGATCGAACGTAGTAGAACCTCGCAGCGTCATGCAATGGCCCCGCTAGATCGGTCAAGACATTCAGATCCTCGGAGAGCCGTGCCATTTGCCGCAGTTCCTGGGCGTGCCGGGGACTTCGCTGAATCCATTCGCGCAGTGCCTCGAGGTCCGCCGCCCTGAGGTTGCCCTTATCGAGTTGCGCGAGCCAAGCGCTGGCTTCGGCCCGGACTATCGAGTCACGTTGCACCAAGCGATGGATACTCAATGGCCTAGCTCCGCGGCCTTGCGGGGCTCGTGCTCCCGCTTCTCAAGCTCGTCGAGGCAGCGTTTCAACCCCGTCGCGACGTGCTTCTCCACCGTACTCTCGGAGATCTTAAGCTTGGCGGCGATCTCCCGTTGGCTATAGCCGTATACCCGTTTCATCACGAACACGCGTTGGCACTGCGGCGGCAACGTCGCCACCGCCTGCGCGAACAGGAGCAGGCGTCGCCGATCATCCAACGCCCTGCCCAGCGATGGATCCTCGCTGGCATGCCCCTCCACCACCAAGCCGTCGACGAAGTCGATCAGGGACCGGGACTGGCGATCCAGTTGCTTGCGCACCACGTTCCGCGCAACGCCGAACAGGAACGCCTC
>JAPPKV010000413.1 GCA_028819775.1 Gammaproteobacteria bacterium
TTCATCGGCCACGAGATGAACCGCTGCATCACCTGCTACCGCTGCGTGCGCTACTACCGGGACTACGCCGGCGGCACCGATCTCGATGCCTTCGGTTCCAAGTCGCACATGTTCTTCGGCCGCGCCGAGGACGGCGTGCTCGAGAGCGAGTTCGCGGGCAACCTGGTGGAGGTCTGCCCCACCGGGGTGTTCACCGACAAGCCGTTCTCCAAGGTCTACACGCGCAAATGGGATCTGCAGTCGGCGCCTTCGATCTGCCCCCATTGCGCGGTGGGCTGCAATACCTTCCCGGCGGAGCGCTACGGCGTCCTGAAACGCGTCCACAACCGCTACCACGGCGAGGTCAACGGCTACTTCCTGTGCGACCGGGGCCGCTACGGTTCGCACTTCGTCAACCACGACAAGCGTATTCGACAGGCCGGCGTAAGGGCGGAAGACGGGGTGTTCGAAGCCCCGGGGCGCGACGCGGCGGTGACGGCGGTCGCGGAACGGCTTCAGGACGCGGACGTCATCGGCATCGGCTCGCCGCGAGCGTCGATGGGGGCGAACTTCGCGCTCAAGGAACTGGTCGGGGCCGGCAATTTCTGCATCGGCATGGCCGACGACGAGGCGGCAACCATGGCCGCGATGCTCGACGCCTACCGCGGCGGCGGCTTCAAGATCCCTTCGCTCACCGACATCGAGAACGCCGACGCGGTGTTGATCCTAGGCGAGGACATATCGAACACGGCGGCCCGCATGGCACTTGCCGTCCGCCAAGCGGCACACGGGGTCGCCTTTGAAATGGCGAAGGAGGCGAAGATCCCGGATTGGCAGGATGCCGGCGTGCGGGGTCACGCGCAGCATGCCAAGAGCCCGCTTTTCATTGCATCCGTTGCTTCGACGCGTATCGACGACCTGGCGGCGGCGACCCGGCACGGCGACGCCCTCGATCTCGCCCGGGCGGGATTCGGCATCGCCCATGCCATCGACGCCGATTTTCCGCCCGGCACGTTGGATGCGTTCGTTACCGCGGCGGCGGAAGCGCTTGCCGCCGCCGATCGACCACTCGTCATCGCCGGCAGCGAAGCGCGGGAACCCGCGTTGGTGCAGGCGGCGACCAATATCGTCCTGGCGCTCGGCGCTCGGGGCAAGGATGCGATGCTGGCGCTGACGGCCTCTGAGTCGAACAGCTACGGCGTCGCGCTGCTCGGCGGTTCGCTGTCGCTCAGGGATGCCGTTCAACGGATCGCCGACGGCGCGGTGGCGGTGATCGTGGAGAACGATCTGTATCGGCGCATTCCCGCCGACGGCCTCGATCTTGGTCGCGCCATCGTCATGGACTACCTCGAGACGCCGACGGCGGGGGCCTCGGCCGTGGTGCTGCCCGCCTCAACCTACGCGGAGCAGACCGGAACGTTCGTCAACTACGAGACGCGGGCGCAACGGTTCTACCAGGTGTTCGAACCGACCGATGAGATCGCGCCGTCGTGGCGCTGGATCTCGGCGATCGGCAACGCGATGGGCCGGGACGATCTTCGTTGGCGCGACATGGACAGCCTTACCAAGGCCTGCGCCGCGGCCGGCGACGAACTGTCGGGCCTCGCCGACGTCGCGCCCGGCGCGGGCTTCCGGGTCGACGCCGAGAGCAAGATCCCGCGCCAGCCCCACCGATACAGCGGGCGGACGGCAATGCGCGCCGACGTTTCCGTGCACGAACCCAAGACCACGGTGGATCACGAGACCCCGTTCTCGTATTCCATGGAGGGGCTGAACACCGGCGACCAGCCGGGAGCCGTGCTGCCCTACGTCTGGTCGCCGGGTTGGAACTCCAACCAGTCGGTGTTCAAGTTCCAGCAGGAAGTCGCCGGCGCGCTCGCAGGGGGCGATCCGGGCGCTCGGCTTATCGGCGCGAACGGTGTCACGCGCAGAGACGGTTACCAAGATGTGCCACCTGCGGCCCAAGTCGACGTCTCGAACGGAACATTCCGCGCCGCACACGTGAGCTACGTGTTCGGCGGCGATGAGCTGTCAGCGGCCTCCGCCCCGATCCTCGAGAGAACACCCCCGCCCTATGTGCTGCTCAATCCCGCGGATGCCCAACGCCTCGGCGTGTCGGACGGGAACGGCGTGGCCATTGCCGAACTTGGAGCCAGCTACGAGGTGCGTGTGGATGACAGCATCGCATCCGGCGTCGCCGGCGTGGCTCGGGGCCTACCCGGGACCGGCGTACTGGCGACAACGCACGTGAGCCTCGCCGCAGACCCCGATTTCGTCCGCCGGCCCGGCGGCGACCCCAACCTCATCGCCAAAGGCTGACGTTTAAGGACGACCCATCTTCGGTTTCGAGATCAACTGGGCCTACGTGCTGATCCTGCCGCTCGCGGTGGGCACGCTGCTCGCCGTGATGTTCCTGCAATGGTGGGAACGGCGCCTGCTCGGCTGGTGGCAGGACCGGCAAGGGCCGAACCGGGTGGGCTGGTTCGGCGTGCTGCAGGGCGTCGCCGACGGCATCAAGTTCATTACCAAGGACGACTGGCTGCCACCGTTCGGCGACCGGGTGCTGTTCGTCCTCGCGCCGTTGATCGTCGCCGGTTCGATGCTCCTGGTTCTCGCGGTGATCCCCTTCGCCCCCGAGGTCCACGTCGCGGACCTGAACATCGCGCTCTTGTGGTTTCTCGCCATGTCGTCGCTGGCCGTCTACGGCGTCTTGCTCGGCGGCTTCGCCAGCAACAACAAGTACGCATTGCTCGGCAGCCTGCGCGCGGCAGCGCAGATGGTCACCTACGAGGTGTTCATGGGGCTCTCGATCATGGGCGTGGTGATCCACGCCGGGTCGTTCAGCCT
>JAPPKV010000326.1 GCA_028819775.1 Gammaproteobacteria bacterium
CGAAGACGCCCGTGCCGGGATGCGGGCTGTCCGAGAAGAGTTCCTCGCCCACCGGAGCACGGGAGGAGTAATCGGCCAGCAAGGTGCCCTCCCAGCCCTCGGCGAGCGGCACGATGAGACCGATCGAAGCGCTGGCACCGCTGAAGTCGCGGCTCGTGCCGTTCGCGGGGGCGTGCTCGACCCGGTCGTATCGCAGGCCCGCCTCGATCCCGAGTCGGTCGAGAGAGCGCTCGCCGACCCAGAACAGGCCGAACGACGACGTATCGACGGGGGGCGTGAAGGCTTCCTCGCCAACCACGGAGAACTCTCGGTCGCCGAGCTGGATGCCGAGGGCGCCGCGCCAACCACCGAACGGGTCGTGCGTCAACTCCGCGCGTGCCTCCCAGGCCTTGTTCGCGAAGGCCGTTCCCGCTTCGCCGGCTTCGTTCTCCACGTGTTCATAGTCGTTGATGCCGAGCCGGAGGTTTAGGCCTTCGAAGCCCTCGAACGGGTCGGCCAGACCGCCCTCTAGGTCGACCCGCGTCTGCTCGAGGACGACGACGGGGGGAGCCTCATCCTCGTGCGCCTCGTCTTCGTGGTCGTCGGCATGCTCCTCGTGGTCGTCGGCATGTTCCTCGTCGTCGTGGTGCCCGTGCTCTTCGTGGCCGTGTTCGTGGTGGGCATGGCTGTGGCCGGGAATGCCGTACTCGGAGTCGAGGCTGCTGACGGCTATGCCGGCGAAGCCGCGGTCGCCGACGAGGGAGAAGCCGACGGAACCGCCCTGGACCTCGAGGCCGCTGCCGGGCAGGTGGCCGTAGGCCTCCTCTTCGTCGTGGTGCCCTTCCTCTTCGTCGTGGTCGTCCGCCTCGTGGTCATGGTCGTCGTCTCCGTGTTCGTGCTCGTCCTCGTCGTGGTGGTCTTCCTCTTCCTCCAAGGCGCGCTGGGCCGCGGACGCGGCGAACCCGGGGATGTCGTAGTCGTCCGCCTTGCGGGCGAAGGCGTCGAGGTGCCACGCCACGTTGCCGCCGCCGCCGTCGAGCCGGACAGCGCTGTTGCTGCCGTCCCCGTTGTCGGAGCCGCGCAGGTCGATTGCGCCGCGGACGCGCTCCGGCACTTCGCTCGGGATGCGTCCCGTGTGGACATCGACCACGCCGCCGATGGCGCCGGAGCCGTAGAGGAGGGTCGCTGAACCCTTGAGCACTTCCACGCGCTCCGCGACGAAGGGGTCGACCGTGACGGCGTGATCGCCGCTGCTGACGGAGACGTCAAGCGTGTCGATCTGTTCCTCCATGACGCGCACACGCGCGCCGCCGAGGCCGTGGATGACGGGGCGCCCCGCGCCCGCGCCGTAGGAGCTGTTGTGGATGCCCGGCTCGTTGCCCACGGTCGCGCCGATGTTGTCCACCGCCTTGCGTTCGAGTTCGTCGGCTTCGAGCACATCGCTGGCCTGCGCAAGTCCTTCCCGCGCGAGCGGGTGTGCCAAGACGATGACCTCCTCGATGTCCTCCGGCACTTCCTCGCCGGGAGTTTCTGCGCCGAGAGCGGCTGCCGTCAGCCACGGTGCCGCTGCCAGTAAAGCTGGCAAGAATAGTTGTTTGCGTTTCATAGCCCCATCTCCAAGTGAACGAACACGCGCGCAACGCACGGGGTGCGATGGAATGCGGTCACGGACTCAAGCCAAAGGTGCGGTTGCGATCATCTGTGGGGTACGTTATAACATATCTTTTTCGCGGCAGGAACGGCCCAATTCGCTGGAATCGAACCCCCCGGTCCACTCGGGTAGCCATCGTGGCGAACGGCAAAGGATTCGGCGCCGGATGTCGCGCGGGTCCATCGTCGCCGCCCAGCACCCGGCGGCTACTAGGCGATTTCCGTGAACCCGCCTAACGCCAAAGAAGCCCGGTGGAGTCCGGTAGCGCGCCTGGATCTGGCTGCAGTCGGGCTCTCGACGCTCTGCGTGCTCCACTGTGTCGCCCTGCCCGTACTCGTGGCGCTGATGCCGGTGGTTGGACAGGCTGCGGAGAACGAGCTCGTGCATCGAGTCCTGGTAGTCCTTGCGGTTCCCGTCAGTCTCCGGGTGATCTGGAAGACACGGCCGGTGAACGACAATAGGCTATTCGTCGGCGCGGCATTGCTTGGCCTCGTCTTGCTACTGCTGGGCGCTTTCGTCGAGGCAGTGTCGCGGTTCGAGGAGCCGGTCACTATTGCCGGTGGCGTGGTCCTGGGCTCGGCGCACATTTGGCATTGGATGCGAAGATGTGGTAGGGGTGGTGTCCACGGTCTCCCGGTGGAATCCGAACAACGGTAATTGTCGGCACCGGGACTGATCAACGGACTCCCGAGGGTGCTTCGAATTGGCTAAACCGTCGGCAACAGCGGCACCGCTCGCAGCGAAATGGCGCAAGCTCGCCGAAGGGCGCTGTGCGGAGAAGGGCGAGCGGCTGACGCCGGCCCGATTGGCGGTCTACGCGGAAATGCTCGTCGGCGGACGACCGCTCTCCGCGTACGAACTCATCGCGCTCTTGGAGCAGCGGCAGAATCGCAAGATCGCGCCCCTGACCGTCTACCGACACCTCGACTTTCTCATGCGAACCGGCCTCGTCCACCGGCTGGAGTCAGCCCAGGCCTACTTGGCGTGCGACCATCCCGACCATGCTCACAAGAGCCAGTTCCTGCTTTGTTCCTCTTGCGGCCACGTCGACGAGGTGGAGTCGAGCGGGCTCGAGACACTGCTGGCGCAGATCGCCGACGAACGCGGATTCCGACCGGACAACGCGGTGGTTGAGGTCAAGGGGTTGTGCGGGAGCTGCCGAACGGAGCGGGCCGACTGACTGGCGGAGAGGGAG
>JAPPKV010000331.1 GCA_028819775.1 Gammaproteobacteria bacterium
CTAGCCCAGAAGACCGTCACCAAGTCAAAGGCGCTGCTCAGAACAGCGGCCAGGCAAGGCGGATGGTCAAGGATGATCGAGCTAGTCGCGAAACACGGGCCACCGGCACTGGGTTCGTTCTTCTATCTGATGGTTGCTCTCGTCGGAATTACATACAGCCTTGGCTATTATGATCGTTTCGAGGACGTCGACATCCTTGGGTTGTTCGACACTCCCGACTTCCTGCTAAGCGCGTTTGGCAACCTATGGGCGCTATTGTTCGGTATTGTCGCGCCATTTGTTGCCCTAGCCCTACTAACACTGGTCTATCTAACTTCCAGCACCGTACGCGCGAATCTCCACGCAAGGGACAGGCGAAAGTCCCTCCTGCTGCAGCTCACAATCTGGCTTCCCCCCATCGCCATACTTGCCCCCCTGGGATTCTCCTTCCTGCTCGGTAAGGCCAACAGTCTTACGGACGTAAGTGATCCGCAGTACGTCCAGTACGCCACACGAGGCGCCCCTGGCAACCCAGATGCTCGAAACCCCAATCTAGCCCACACTATCCTGCTCGGAACGACAAGCGACTTCCACATCTTCTACGAGTGCGCGGCGGTAAATCGTACCGACGAGGAAGGGAACAAAACGGGCTCCGTCACCGCACGAGACCAATCCGCAAACGATGTGGACGTGGACTGCACCAAGGATGGCCTCGCATTCGTCGTACCCACCGCAAACGTGGCCTCCGTTACGTTCCAGCCGATTGGCAAGTCAACTCGACCTCCTGAACCGACAGAGAATCCCATAGCCAACTCGTTGTCGGAACTTCACGCCACGCTCAAAACACTCGTTCAGGACGTTAACACAGAGACGGAATCGAAGAGACGCCTCACAGTTCGCCTTCCCGAGCTAGAGAGCGCGATCGCTGACCTACAAGAATCGTTAGTAGATCATCCCCCGGTCACCATAGTTGACACAACCGAAATCCTGGCTCTTACATCGGAAATCAAGAAGCAGATCGACGCGTCTCTCAAAAACAATGGTCCGGTTGTTTCTGACCCCCCCAATGGTTCGATGAAACAGAGCCTAATGGGCATCGAAGAAAAAATCGACGAACTCAGCCTCAAGATCGAATCGCTTCGCGGAACTCCCGCCCGCTGCGACGAGCGACTGAAAATGATCGACGTTGTAGGTCCCTTCCCTGAGGGGCAGTCCGCACCTGACGCAAACACAAGGAGGCGCATAAACGAGGACATTGACAGGGCTACGAAGCGACTCTATGACCGGCGAACGCCCCAGTATCTCATGCTCGTTGGGCGAGTCGACACGAAACGACCGCAACAGGAGGGGATCGAATACTCTGGGTCCGCCGACACGTTGGCCTTGAGCCGTGCCAAATGGACCCTAGATAGAGTCAAGACGAGGGCGTCCGAGCTAGGCCGAGCGGTTGACGACGAGTTGTTTAGTCGCGCTGCGATCCTCAGCGCGGGACTAATGAGTGTGCGGGATGACTCGATAGGCCAGGAGGACGCGGAGGAACGCGTCGTCGAGATTTGGGTCTGCGGAACCTTCTAGCAGGAATCCATCGAGGCGACCCGTCTCAACATCCGGGACAAAACGAATGGCCAAATGACGCCGGTCATGTCCCGGTGAACTTTGGCTTGCGTCTTTCCCGAAACGCCGCCAACGACTCCTTTCGGTCATTGACCGCCCGATTGCCGTACGAGAGGCTCGTCAACTCGTAACGTAGCGCGTCGGCGAGGTCGCACTCGACATTGTGCTGCAAGACCCGCTTCGAGACGCGCAGCGCCAGCGGTGGCCAGTCCGCCATCTGCGATGCCAGTTCAATGGCCCGTTCCAGGAGCTCGTCGTGGTCAACCAAGCGATCCAGGAGGCCCATTCGATAGGCCTCCTCGGCATCCACTGCCCTGCTCGTGTAGATCAGGTCCGCCGCCCGCGAATAGCCCACGATGCGCGGCAGGAAGAAGCTCATGCCCGAGTCGGGCGACAGGTTGCGCTCGATGAACACCGTCTTAAAGCGAGCGTTCTCGGATCCGACGCGCATGTCGCAGGCGAGGGCCAAGCTCATTCCCGCCCCGGCGGCCACGCCATTGACGGCGGCGATCACCGGTTTGTCGAGACCATACAACGCGAGTGCCTGCCGTCCGACCCAGCCGAGTTCGTCGAGGTGATCGTTCTGGGACGGAGGCCTCGGCTCGCCGCCGCCGCCGCTGGTCAGGTCGGCTCCGGAGCAGAATCCCCTGCCGGCACCCGTGACGACCACGGCACGCACATCGTCGTCGGTTCTAACGGTCTCAACCGCGTCGTGCATCGCGTCGCGCAGTTCCCCGTCCAGAGCATTCAGCTTGTGCGGGCGGTTCAGCGTGAGCACGGCGACATGGCCGGTCCTTTCCACGAGCACTACGCAGCCAGCCATCTTTGTCTCCTCTGCCACAACAAAGCGCGGGTATTCTATTGGACCCTAGGCCGGCACGACCCTAGACCGAGTTCGCACGGTCACCCTGGCACGTCGCCATGCGACAGATACCACTGATACACGCCCGCCAAACCCGAGGACAGTTCGATCTTCGGCCGCCACCCCAACGCCGTCAGTTTGGAGATGTCCAGAAGTTTGCGCGACACCCCGTCCGGCTTCGTGCTGTCGAACACCAGTCGCCCCTCAAAACCGGTCACGTTCCTGATCGACTCGGCAAGCGCCGCGATCGTGAGGTCCCGGCCCGTTCCGACGTTGACGTGCTGTTCGCCGGCGTACCACTCGAGCAAGTGGATGGCGGCTGCGGCTAGGTCGTCGACATGCAGAAACTCGCGCCTTGGCTTGCCTGTCCCCCAAACGGTGACATGCCGGCTTCGCGCTGACTTGGCCTCGTGCATCTTGCGCATCAACGCCGGCACGACATGGCTGCTGTCGAGATCGAAGTTGTCGCCCGGGCCGTAGAGGTTGCAGGGCATCGCGGAGATGAAGTTGCAGCCGTATTGGCGACGATAGGCCTGGCAGAGCTTGATGCCAGCGATCTTGGCGACGGCGTACCACTCGTTGGTCGGTTCCAATGGGCCGGTGAGCAGCCCTTCCTCGGCTATCGGCTGCGGTGCTTCCTTGGGATAGATGCAGCTCGATCCCAGAAACAGCAGTTTCTCGACGTTCGTTCGGTGCGCCGCCTCGACCACGGTCGACGCGATCGCCAGATTGTCGTAGATGAACTCGGCCGGACGCGTGTCGTTGGCGAGTATTCCTCCCACCCGGGCCGCTGCCAGTATCACGGCGTCGGGCCGGTTGTCCTTCAGCCAGTGCTCCGCGTCTTCTTGACGCCGCAGGTCGACGCCGGGCCAAGGCGCGGTGACCACCTCGCAATGCCGCCCCCTCAAGGCGCGAACAACCGCAGAGCCCACCATGCCCCGGTGGCCGGCAACGAATATGCGCTTGTTGTCGAGCGCGAAGTCACGCTTGTGCATGGCTACTCCAACTCACGACCTGTCCTCGCCAGCGGCGAGTCGTAGATCGGCCTGGACCATTTCCGACACCATGGCACCAAACGTCGTCTTCGGTCGCCAACCCAACACGCGTCGCGCCTTGGTTGCATCGCCGACGAGTTCGTGTACTTCCGTCGGGCGGAAATAGCGCGGATCAACCGCCACGCGGACGGTTCCGGTCGACGCGTCGACTCCCTGCTCGTCGACGCCACGGCCCTGCCAGCCGATCTCGACACCGACCTCGGCGAACGCGAGTTCGACCATGTCACGTACCGAATGCGCCTGCCCCGTCGCCAGGACGTAGTCGTCCGGCGAGTCGTGATTGGCGATCCTCCACATGCCATCGACATAGTCGCGCATGTGGCCCCAGTCCCGTCTTGCGTCCAGATTGCCTAGATAGACCCGATCCTGTTTGCCGAGAGCGATGGCGGCAACCGCTCGCGTGATCTTCCGCGTCACGAAGGTCTCACCCCGTGTCGGCCCCTCGTGGTTGAAGAGTATGCCGTTCGAGGCGTGCATCCCGTAGGCCTCCCGGTAGTTCACGGTGATCCAGTAGGCGTAGAGCTTGGCCACCCCGTAGGGGCTTCGCGGGTGAAACGGCGTCGCCTCGTTCTGGGGAACAACCCCGGCGTTACCGAAGAGTTCCGACGATGACGCCTGGTAGAAACGCACCTCCCGACTCGGTTTCAGTATTCGCAATGCCTCGAGCAACCGCAGCGTCCCAAGGGCGTTTACGCTCGCCGTGTACTCGGGCATCTCGAAGCTCACCTGGACATGGCTCTCCGCCCCGAGATTGTAGATTTCGTCCGGAGCCGTCTCCTGTACCAGACGAACCAGGTTCGTGGCGTCGGTCAGGTCGCCGTAGTGCAGGTGGAAGTCGACATGCGCCTCGTGCGGATCGCGATAGAGGTGATCGACGCGTGCCGTGTTGAACGAAGACGATCTGCGCTTGATGCCATGGACCTCGTAACCTTTCTCAAGCAGGAACTCCGCGAGATAGGCACCGTCCTGGCCAGTGACACCGGTAATCAACGCCGTGCGACGGGTCATGTCCCTCGCCTAGGCGAACACGGCTCCATCGAAGGGGCCAGCACCGCGGTCGTTGGACCTAGGTACACGAGACGGATGACGCAACGCGCCCGAATCGAGGATTCACGAGGCAACCCTACTTTCCTTCACATGGAACCGTCAGTATAAGGTTCGGATTTCCGTCAAGCACCGGATAGCCAGTTTCGCGTTCCCCATGCTCAGTCGTCGCGATTCTCTGCGGTCCGCCGTCGGCAGGACACATTCACCTATCCAGAGACCGCGCCGGTCGCAGGCGCCGAGTCGCAGGTGCCGCGAGTTTGACCGACTTCCGCACGCAGCGGCGTAGGAAGCGCCGCGTCGAGCGCCACCCCCTGCGCACGTTCCTGGCAACCACCCAGACAGCGATTGGCACGAGGGTCTTTTGCGGGCGTTCGCCTCTCGGCGACGGGAAGGTCTCAAGAACCGCTGTGGCGTGGCGCACGATTTCCTTTTCGATCTCATAGAGCAGGTAGTTGTCAGGGGGGGTAGAAGAACTAGACGGCGCAACGATCGCTACCAGCTCCGGAAAATCCGTATAGCGGGCCATTTCATAGTGCGCCGCAAACCCGGACCAGTACTCCGCGTCTCGTTCGTCAGACAGGAAGAAGACGTCATCACCTTCATGGATGCCGAGTTTCCCCAAGCGGCGACGGATGTTGCCCGGACTCGTCAACCACCTCATCGGGCCCCATAGGCGATCACCGCGTCGAATGTGTACCGCCGCAAATCCCGTCGGCCAGCGGTTCCGGAGCTCCTCAATGACGGGACCTGCGCGGTGAAGCACGGTCGCGGACGGACGCAACTGTAAGGCCGGCGTGTTCGTCAAAGGCACTTCCTTTGAGAACACTTCGTGGCGAACCTGACGGACAACCAACTCCGCACCCTCCTTCGCAGACAAGCGACCTCTCGGTGGGACGGTACGCGTCTTGAGGCCCCCCGCTGGTATTTCGCGTACGAAAGGCAACGGGTGTGTTCGCCCGTCGTTGCCGACCAGTCGGCTCGCGTCAAGGTCGAAATAGGTATCCCAAGACCAGTCCCTGGCGATGCCGAAGTTGTGCTTAGACTCAAGTCGAAGTGGCGGCAGCACGGCAAGGCGTCCTAGGGCATGAGCTTCGGCAAGCAGGCACCGGAGGTTGCTCAACTGGTGATCGATGCCAGCCGCCACCGGACGCACTTCGTCGTAATGCAAGTAGCGCGCGATCGGAGTCGATCGAGCCGACGATGCCTGCGACCGGGCGGCAGTGTCGTCTCCCAATGTCACGAACGCCTCATCGAGGCACGTCACCACGGACTAGGCCTCGCGAGCCGACTTTCCGAAGCAGTTCAAAGTCCCGACGATAGCGCCGATGCAAGATCGCCAAGCTGTCGTCATCCACAGGCACGCAAACCGTCCCCGCCCTTCGCTTGTTCAGGTGAGGCAATGCAGTGTACGGAACGCCAAGCCGTGTCAGGACCCACCGCCAGTTCTGCTCTAGGTTTTCGTACGAACCAACGTAATCCGGTAGACATCCATCCACTTCGATGTGTCTGTATTGCGAGAGCCAGTGTCTTTCGGCAAATGCGTCTGAGCCAAAAGGCGTCTCAAGCCATCGACAATACTCAGCGAACGACATTCCCTTGTACAATCCATAGTAACGCCTTTCAACATTCCACTCAGGAGCCAGAGGTCCAGGATCTAGCTTATCGTCAAAGAACGACCGCGCTCGCTCGAAAGGACTCCGAACGAAAGCGAATCTGAAGAATTCCTTCGTTTCAGGGTACGCCGAAAACAGCTCTTGAATTGTCCTTTGCTCGACTCGTATTGCATCAGGGTCGGCGGCCACTAGGGCCTGAATGATGCTCCGAGAAGCAACCTTCGGGTTACAAATCCAGACAAACTTGTGCCGATGCGACACGATCTTCTCCGCCCGTTTATCCGGCCTTTGACGAGCATTTCGCGCCATCGCCAATGCGACCTTCGACTCACCGCATCTGACGGCATTGACGAATTGACCTGCGACTTGGCGGCGCTCCCTTGTGGACGAGATCGATAGCCGGCCTAAGAGAAAGGGCAGTTCGACTGAGTTTGACAAACGTCTTGCCAACTCGTAAGCCGCCGTGTCTCCCAGCACCCAACGAAGGAGACGCAAGACGCGCCGCCGTAGGTCGCGCCTATGTCGGTCAGCTTGAGGCCGGGACATGCCGATGCGTTAGTGCAGAGACGGAATCGTGCACCCGGATCCCACTTGGGGCAACCCACCTAGGAGTGATCGTTAGACGCACAAACCGATCTCGCGCGTTCGAGCCGAGGGTTCAATGCGCTGAGCGCACCTAGCAATTCAGGTCGCATTCCGCAGACCTGATCGTGACGCGCTTACGCCCACCGGTCCGATACATCCGAGCACAGGATAGAATTGGCTGCTTCCGAGAGGTCGCATTATGTCCAACCGCGCAGACTGCCATCAACCCGCAAGTCCGAGGTCACTGGTGAAGCGCATCCGCGTCCGCCTTGGTCGAGCGCTCGCCGATGCGTTGTTTATCCAAGATCCCGGCTTCGTCGGTAGTGCACTCAAGTGGGCTGCGGGACGTATCCTGGCCTTCGCTGCGGGATCATCGCGTCGAAGCCAAGCTAGGGGCCGCCGTGTTTGGGAACGGTTACCGCGACGTAGACGTACCGGTTTCCGCACGGACGTTGTCGCGCTCGGCCCCTGCGCAAGGGCCGCGCTCGCCGCAAGCCCCGATGTGCATACACGTTTGGGGCGTTCGAATGTCGACCTAGTGGTAGCGGACAGCCCCACCGAAGCTGAAGGAGTGGTTCAACCGACCATCGTACTGTCCGGCAATCCCAGCTTGGCAGTGCCAGCGTTCGACCCCAGGATGCATAATCCAATCGGTTGGCGCCGTCGCGTAGAGAACCGCGTCGCGGCACTCGGACCCATTGACCAGCTTCCGCCTGGCAGCCATGCCAAGTTTATCGTGAACCGTAACAGTCCTGACATGATTCGGCATTGCCATCACGTTGAAGACGTTGCGAGCTATCACGCCAATTCGACCGACAGGGCCGGCACACTCGTTCGCCTCGCGGCTATGGGTACACCTATCCATGTTGTAGACGGCGACCCCCACCTTGAGTCGATGTTGGGCAGGGAGCTTTTTGCCGTCCTGACCACGGAGATCCGAGACGCCGATGACACGACCCGAGAACTCCATAGCGTTCGCATGCGACGAATGGCGCTAAGGGATCATTCAATTGCCCGCCGTTTGCGAGAGATGGGCGAAGTGGCCCTCATGGAACTCCAGAAAGTCCCTTGCGTTTCGATTGTCCTCGCGACGAACCGGCCCAAGTTCCTCAAGTGGGCAATCGCCAACGTGCAGAAACAAAACTACCCACGACTTGAGCTCATACTTGCCTTGCATGGCGATGACTTCGATCGCTCCGCCATAGAGCATGCGATCGCACCTCTGTCATGCCCGGTGGAGGTCGTTCAGATCAGCGAAGAACAAGGATTTCCCGTCGTATTGAACGCGGCCACTGCCGCGACAAATGGCGAACTAGTCACGAAAATGGACGACGATGACCTATACGACGAGCATCACGTATGGGATCTCGTGCTCGCACACCAATATTCGGGGGGCCATCTCATCGGCAAAGGAGCCGAGATCGTATATTTGCAGCGCAGAAACCAGACCATCGAACGCTATCGTCAGGCCGAGACCTATTCGCGAAGTGTCGCTGGCGGCACCCTATTGATCGCTCGAGATCACATTGACGCCATCGGCGGCTGGCAAGGCATCCCGCCCAACGTCGACAGTACACTCATCGACAACGTGATCCGTTGGGGAGGTCTCGTCTATAGGACGCACGGCAACGGTTACGTACTCATTCGACATGGGCAACGCCATAGCTGGAATGCCGGCGACGACTACTTTCTAGATGGCGCGGGAGCCGTGCACAACAACTGGCGACCAGATTTGGCCGGCATCGGAGCCTCTTCCCAGCGCCTTCCCACATGAGAAGCGTCCAGATCGGGATCAGGTCCGTGTGCTATTTCCCCCCAAACGAGTGCGGCAGGTGGGGAGCGTCTTCAATGTCCGCCACAGCAGGTTGCCAACCCGGGAAGGCCGTGTAGTCGCCCCTCAAGAATTCACTATCGCCGGCTTCCCAAGTGTGAGCTTCGCCGTGACGAACCACTATGTAACCCGAGCCATGCGTTCGATAGACACTCCCCCCGTTGCGAAGGACGCCAGCCCTGAGAGCCACGTCTTCCCGTGACCGCACACGTTGCCAACCGCCCACACCGTCGAGATCATGCCTTGAGATCAGCATCGCACCGCCAGCGATAGATCTGTTGAATGTCTCGTACTGGCGTTGATACTGTCGTATGGTCTGATCGCGGCGAGCAAGATAGACAGTCGACCAAGTCTTGCCAACAAGCTGTGCGCCGGAGTACTCGTGGGCGAGCACTAGGTCCCAGATGTGATCTGGCCCGTAAAGGTCGTCGTCGTCCATCTTCGTCAGCAATGCACCGTTTGCTTCCTTCACGGCTGCATTCAGGACAGTCCCCAGGCTTTGGTTCTCCGGCACCCGCACAACACGAACCGGCGGTCGCAGGCGTCTGACTACCCGCTCGACCGCCGTTGTATCGAATTGGTCCCCGTGCAGCGCCAGCACGACCTGCAACCGGGGGTAGGTTTGTCTGCCGACGTTGTCGACAGCCCAGCCTAGTGAGCCGGGGCGTTTGGTGGGCAGCAGAATCGATACACTGGGCACTTCCGGTGGATCATCCAAGGCCGCTTCGCCCATTTGCCTTGCCCGACTGCGAAACGAGTGTTCGCGTAAAGCTAGGCGACGCATCTTGATACTTAGTGCCTCTCGTGCGTTCGTGTCCGCTTCTCGAACGCCCGTCGTCATTAGTGCGTGGAGTTCGTTGCCAACCAGCGCATCCAAACCGCGTCCACCGTCCGCCAAGAATACAGGCGCGCCAGTCGCTGCCAAACGAACAAGCATTCCAGCACGCTCGACCTCATCGGGATGAAACGCCGCCACATCCACCAGATGGTGACATAGACGCACCGCGTGAAGATCGCTGTGTCCTACCACGCGATGGGCCTTTATCCCACGGGGCAATAGGCGGCGCGGGCCGAGCGAGCCGACAACGTGGTTGACATCCCTTGCCCACCCAGTGGGATTGTGGATGCCGGGATCGAATGCCGGCACGGCCAACTTCGGCGTTTCCGAAAGGACTACGGCTGGTCTCGTGGAGGATGCCGCCTCACTCCGTGTATCGGCGATCACGAAGTCGACGTGGTCACCTGCCATGCGTGCGGTAACGAGCGGACACTCCCCGAAGACCCTCGCCGCACGGGCACCTAGTGCCGAGATTTCCACGCCTAGCGGCGCAAGAGCCTTCGATACGGGGTTTCGCGGTGATGTGCCGCTGCTCAACGCCTGCTCGATTTCCTTCGCACCCGTTTCGCGCCGTTCCCCGCCCGCAATCTCCGAAAACCGGGCTGCTACGCCATGCAAGAACCACCGGATGAAAGCCAGGAGATCACGGGTACGCGTGAACGAGGCCCTTCGGAGTACATCCCGCCATCCCGCCCGGTACGGCGCAGCGCTGAGTATCCGACGGGCGCGTCGCAACCATAGGCGAACCCTGAATGTGCGCGACCGAACATCGATCACTGCCACATCGCCGAATTCCTCGACGTCCAGACCAGTTCGTTGCGCTCGCCGCAGCGCCCACGCACGAGTGATCGACACCTGTGCCCCCGGCGGCAATGGGACCTTGCCGACGACCCCAGATCCCAATCCCTTGCGCAGCGAGCCGATCAAGTCGCCATTGAAGTCGGTACCAGCCTCCACGACTACGTGAAACGGCGACGCCGGAAACTCATCCAGTGCCGATTGAGGACCCGAAAGACGCACGCGGGGGTCGCCCTGCAAGCGGCTCGCGAGCCACGTGGAAACACCGTGGTTGAGACCGCGCATTTCTAGACGAACAACAAGGTCGTGAGTGGCACCGCCGAGAATCGCTTCCACAAGATCCAGAATCTGTTCCTGCGACCCACCTTGCGGGCGTATCGTCACCACGTATTCCGGTACTAGAAAGCTCCTACCTAGCACTGCCCGTCGATAGACCGGATGGGCAATCAGGTTGGCGAGCCTTCCCCGTTGTATTGCGGCATCCCGCTTCTTCTCCTGACTCTCGTCTTGGCGACCTTGATGCCACGCCATGGCTTCGGGCACGGGCACCAACAGAGCACCATGCGTATAGGCACGATAGGCAAACTCCGTATCCTCGCCGCCATAACGGGTGAACGTCTCATCGACGCCACCAACTTCGTCGAAAAACCGCTTGCGAATACCTAGATTGCCACCCGAAACCGCACGGAAGATGTCGTCATGTTTCGTGGTGAGACCATCCGCCTTGTCCATGTATTCGGCCAAGGGCGGTGGATCCGATTCCCTGTCCCCAACCAAGCTCGAGATTGATCCAGCTCGCTCGCGAATCATCGATGCGGAAATCCCGTCGACCGACACTCGTCGGTACATCCCCAAGGTCACCGCGTCAGACAACGCATGGTGCCACCGTGCGTGAGCCGCCAGCAGTTCCTTCTCCGCCAATAGGTCCGCGTCAAGGAAAATGAGAATCTCGTGCGCTGCGGTCCGGGCTCCGCTGTTTCTCGCGCGTGCCAATCCAAAACCGACACCTTCCTGGCGCACTAACTTGACATCCAAGGGAGACGAGGGAAGCTCAAGCGGAGGGTCCGAGGCATCGTCCACAACGATCACTTCGAACAGCTCGCGCGGGTAGGACTGACCTTCGAGCGCCGCCAACGTACGGGCCAGTTCGTTCGGCGTTTCGAAGCAGGGAACGATTACGCTGATGGGGCACGACAGCTCGCATTCCTCAACCGTAGGCAAGTCCACGTTGGTCCAATCGTTGTAGGGAACGCTCGTCGGTTTCGCGACAGGCCTTCGCCCCTTCTTCTCTACGGATGCTACAGACACGACTCAAGTCCTCGAGGGGGCCTTCGAACCGCCGTAATCCTTGGCACCCCACAGACCTCGCGTATCGATCAAGCGTTTGCCAACGAGCCAATCCGTTTCAATGTTCAGGAACTCTCGATGATCGGTGAGAACGACGATGACATCCGCGACCGACAAAGCGTCGTCTTGATCAACAAGCTTGACGCGCCTGCGCACAAGCACATCCGGGAGCTCGGCCACGTGTGGATCCACCACGAGCACGGTTCCCGCCACCATCGACTCCAGCCGCTCAACGATCGTGACCGCTGGGCTCTCTCGCAAGTCTCCGACATTGGCCTTATAGGCGAGGCCGAGACAAGCGACTGTCGGGTTCACCAAACCGTCGCAAGCGTCCAAAACGCGATCCACGACCCATTGCGGCTTGCCGTCATTGACTTGACGAGCAGTCTGGACAAGCGGGGTCTGGTCCGGCGCTGCGTGGACCAGGAACCAAGGGTCTACTGCGACACAATGCCCACCGACACCGGGTCCAGGTCGCAGGACATCAACACGCGGGTGACGGTTGGCGAGCTCGATCACTTCCCACGTGTCGACTCCGAGCGCATCGCACACCAATGACAATTCGTTTGCGAAGGCGAGATTCACGTCACGATAGGCATTCTCGGTCAGCTTGACCAGCTCTGCCGTACGGGCCGACGTCACGGAGCAAGTTCCTTGAACAAAAATGCGATACAACGAACTCGCAACCCGAGCACAATTTGGCGTGACACCTCCAACGACTCGGTCGTTATTCTCCAACTCCGCGAGAATATTCCCGGGGAGGATGCGCTCTGGACTGTAGGCCACCCGAATGTCGCTGTCCTCGCCTGCCGTGTGGGGAAACGTGAGTTCAGGGCGCGCCTCGGCCAGCCATTTGCAGACTGCCTCCGTGGTCCCCACCGGGGAAGTCGACTCCAATACGACTAAATTACCTGGAACGAGCACCTGGGCCAGGCTCGCGGCGGCATTGCGGAGGCACTGCAGGTCGGGCTCGTGGTTGCGTCCAAATGGCGTCGGCACGGCGACAACAAAAGCATCGGCGGCCACGACCTCCTGCCGGGCGTGCAACCTGCCTCTCTCCACCGACTCCCGCACCATGGCACCGAGGTCGGGTTCGGCGATGTATGCCGCGCCGGCGTTGACAGCTTCGACCCGGGCCGCCTCCACATCGACACCAACAACGTCAATGCCCCTGGTTGCCAAGATCGCAGCCGTTGGCAGGCCCACGTAACCGAGACCCACCACGCAGATGCGGCGAAAGTCGTGCGGTACGTTCGTCTTGGCCAAGATTTACGAATTCCCGAGCTCAGTCATCGACACCTCACGTTGATTCCTATCAACGTGCCAAGTCTCCCACTATGCGCCCGCTCGCCCGACCGTCTCCGTACAGATTGTGTCGCCGTGCCATCGTGTCGTGCGCTTCAGTGTCGTCCAATAGGCGTGCCGCTTCGCGGTGGATGACATCCGCATCCGTCCCGACAAGCCGGGCGGTCTGCGCTTCCACCGCCTCAGGTCGCTCCGTCACCTCACGCAATACGAGAACGGGCTTTCCAAGTGAGGGAGCTTCCTCTTGAATGCCGCCCGAATCGGTAACGATGAAGTGTGCCTGGCTCATCAGATACGCGAACGAAACGTAGTTAAGCGGCGGAAGGAGGTGTACATGCGGCAGTCCACCCAAGGCCGAGTATACCGGTCCATGAACGTGCGGGTTGGGGTGGACAGGGTAGACGATTTCGACATCGTCCCGATTTACGAGCCGAGCAAGGGCATCGCAGATTTCCGCCAAGCCAGTGCCGAGGTTTTCGCGACGGTGGGCTGTCACCAAAACGACCCGTCGCGTGGTGTCGAAATGAGGCAATCCAGACCGAGCCCGTTCCGCCAAGTGAGGTTCGATTTCCAAGCGTTCGACAACGTGAAGCAGGGCATCGATGCCAGTGTTTCCCGTGACGACTATGCTGCCGCCATGGAAACCTTCGGCGAGCAGGTTCTCCCGCGCGCGCCGTGTCGGCGCATAGTGGCGATCGCTCAAACGATCGGCGAGCCGACGGTTCATCTCCTCTGGCCAAGGCATCGTCGGGTCACCGCTTCGCAAGCCGGCCTCAACATGACCAACGGGGACGTCGGCGTAGTAGGCTCCCAGTGCGGCCGCGAACGTCGTTGTTGTATCTCCCTGCACGAGGACGCGATCCGGCTTGAACCCCTCGAGAATCGGCGTCATTCCTGTTAGAACAGCTTGAGTCACGTGAGTGAGATCCTGCTCGGGCACCATCACGTCGAGGTCGTAGTGGGGGCGCAAATCGAACAGACCTAGTACCGAGTCAAGCATTTCGCGATGCTGGGCCGTTGCGCAAATGCGGTGCTCGATCCCGTTGGCTCCGTCCAGTGCGCGAGCGACCATCGCCATCTTGATGGCTTCCGGACGCGTTCCGATCACCGATAGAATGCGCATATCTGACACGATGGTCCCTAGGTAGCGGCTGGGGATTCCGGCTAGTAGTCCCGGAGCACTTCGTCGATCGACCCGTGTGCCTTGACCTTGCCAGCATCGAGGAGCACGCCCTTCGTGCAGACGCGTTCAAGCAAGCTGGCGTTCTGCGAAGCGAGCACCAGAATGCCTGCCCGCTCGACAAATTCCTCAAGCCGTTTTTGTGCCTTCTCGACGAAGTGCCGGTCGCCCACACTCAACCACTCATCCATGAGAAGGATTTCGGGCTCGAAACTGGTACAGACCGCGAATCCCAATCGAAACCGCATCCCTGCCGAATAGGTATGCGCTGGCATCGCCAGGTAGTCGCCGAGTTCGGTGAACTCCGCGATTTCCGCTGTGCGTTCCTGGACCTCCTTGGGCGAGAGCCCCAGCAGGAGTCCGCGCGTCATGATGTTCTCGTACCCCGTGGCGTCGTCGTCGATTCCTAGCGAGACATTGAGCAAAGATGCGGTTCGCCCTCGCCGCCAAACCCGGCCACGGACGGGTTCGTAGACACCGGCCAACACCCGCAGGAGCGTCGTCTTGCCCGCGCCGTTGTGGCCGACGACACCTACCCGGTCACCGTGCTCCAACGCAATGCTGACATCGTCCAGCGCTCTTACCGTTAGGCGGTTGCCTGCATCCCGACCGACGCGACCGCCGGTGCCGTGGTAGATGAACCGGTTCTTGATCGAACGCATGTTTGCGTTGTAGATCGGGAAATCGACCGTGACGGATTCCACTTGGATGCTTGCATGAGTGTTCATACCCAGTAAGCGATTCGCCAGCGGTAACGGACGTAGATCACGAACGTGGCCGCCCCCCCAACAAGCGTATAACCAATCATCGCCAGCCACGAAACCGCACTTGGCAATTCGCCGAGTAACGGCGCCCGAACCACTTCGAGGACGTGGAAGAACGGGTTGAGATTCATGGGTAGCACGGCCCGATTCGGCAGCAACTCCGGCATCCAGATGATGGGCGTCACAAAGAAAGCAATCCGCACGATACTTGCGACGATCGGCGGAATGTCGCGAAACCGCGCCGCGAACGCACCGAGGAGCATGCCAACCCAGACTCCGTTCACGCAGAGGAGCACCATCCCCGGTATGGCCAACAGACCCGTCCATCCCGGCCACACCATGAAGATGATCGCCACGACCACGAAGATCACTGCGTTGTGGAAGAAGATAATGAGGTTGCGCCAGACCACCCGGTAGACATGCACAGACAACGGTAGCCGAGCCTGCTGGATGATGTTGCTGGCGGCTACGTACGCGGTGCAGCCATCCGTGATCAGGCCGTTGACCAGTGTCCAGATGACAAAGCCGAGGGTTAGGTAGGGGACGTAGTTCGTCGCCTCCACCTTGAACAGGCCACCGTAAAGGGTACCCAGTACGGCAACCAGCATTCCCATGCTGATGGTGATCCAGAAAGGTCCCAGCGTCGAGCGTCGGTAGCGCCGGCGTATGTCCTGCCAGCCTAGGCGACCCCAGAGGTGGGTAACCCGGGCACCCTCCACGAGGTCGAAAAGCGCGAGGGCGGATTGCGAGGTCGGTTGGTTCAGCACCGGCTCGGACACGACTGTTCTCTGCTCCCACGGCGTCATGACGAACGACACCCGTTAGCACCGGCTTGCTACGGGCGGGCCGATCCTTCGCAGGATTATGTCACACACGTCGGGAACTCACGGCGACCAAGTAGCTTGCAGGCGCAACCGTTTGCGGGAACGAGCCAAGCGGTAAGCTACAATATCGTTCCTGGTGGAACCCAGGGGCGATCATCCTCCAACGGAATCCAGTGTGAGCGAGCAAGCGAGGCGCACAAAAACCGTGTTCGACGCCGTGACGGCGTTGAAGGCTGGAGGAAGCACGGTGTTTAGACCGGGCGATGTGACCGCTCACTTACGCGCTAGCGGAACGCCTTTCGGGGCGTGGGAGGTGCGGGGCGAGCTCACCAACTTGGAGCGGTTGGGATTGATCGTGCTCGACGAAGACTCCGGCACATGGCGGCTTGTAAACGGTGCATCCTTTTCGGTCGAGGAAGCGAAGGTGGCCCGGGAGAACGGCTAGGGGGCGCAAATGGCAGACGCTGCAAGTCAACACAATTCGGAGGTCCAGGATCCCATCGATTTTGAGGCGGCACTTGCCGAACTCGAGGAATTGGTGGGTAGGATGGAAGCAGGATCGTTGAGTCTCGAAGAATCCCTTGCCGCTTTCGAGCGTGGGATGAAGCTCACCCGCGAGTGTCAGTCCGCGTTGCGGTCGGCGGAACTGCGGATCAAGGCATTGACCCAGGAAGGTGATGAACTGGATCTATCGTCGTCTGGAGACGAATAGGATACGCCTAGCCGGGTTGCACATACCCGCGGGACGTCCTAATACGTGGTGTCACCAACCGAGGACACAGACAAGCGCCAGGTCGAAGACCCAGCTGCGCCCCCCGTAGTCGATGTCCACGGCACGCCGGTGGTCACGGAATACCTCCGTGCGTTGCGCCCACACCAATGGGTCAAGAACGCCTTGGTGTTGGTGGCTCCGGTCGCGGCACACGCTGTGGATCCGGTCTCCTACCTTTGGGCGGCGGGTGCGTTCGTGGTCATGTCGCTGGTCGCCTCGGCTGGCTATGTACTCAACGACATCGTCGACGTCGATCACGATCGCGAACACCCTTCGAAGCGGCAACGGCCATTGGCAGCGGGGAAGGTCCGCGTTGTCCCCATGGCAGCAGTGGGCTCGACGCTGGCAGCCGTGGGTGTCGCTGCATCGTTCTTGATGTCGGTTGGCATGGGAGCGTGCGTAGTTCTCTACCTTGTGCTGGCGGTCGCCTATTCGCTACGGCTAAAGCGCGCAATCATCATTGATGTGATCGTGCTGGCATCGCTCTACGTGATTCGGGTGGTGGCCGGAGGTGTCGCGGTGGCGATACCGGTGTCGCCTTGGCTGCTGGCGTTCTCCCTGTTCACATTCGTGTCGCTCGCAATCGTCAAGCGGCGGACGGAACTGGCCAACGTGGCAGAGGGCCGTCAAGAGGCCGTGTTGGGCCGAGGCTACATCGCGAAGGATGCGAGTGTGGTGACAATGTTGGGGGCAGCCAGCACTATCGGCGGCGTGATCGTGCTCGCGCTGTATGTCCAAAGCCCCGAGGTGGCGATGCGCTACGATCGACCGGAACTCCTTAGGCTGGTATGCCCTGTGCTCCTCTACTGGCTCGGTCGGTTGCTCCTGCTCGCCAACCGGGGTGCCGTGGACGACGATCCGGTGATGTTCGCAGTTCGCGACAGGACTAGCTGGCTGGCCGGTTTGCTTGCGGTCGCAATCGTGGCCGTCGCGATTTGACCGCCCACGTCGCCAGCGTCTGTTTGCACCTGGCCATGGCGCACTGGCGGGCATGATGCGGGCGACGCACCTATCGGGCTGGGGGCGTTATCCGATTCGCGAATGTCGGGTCGCCACTCTGCGCCGGGAGGAGCAGTTGGCGGAGTGGTCGCAAACCAAGACGTTGATTGCGCGCGGGAATGGTCGATCCTACGGCGATGCGGCGCTCAACCCGGAAATGACGCTGTCGATGCTCGCGATGGATCGATTACTCGCCTTCGATGCGAGTTGCGGAGTATTGAGCTGCGAGGCCGGTGTGCTGCTCGCCGACTTGTTGCGAGTCTATGCGCCCCAGGGGTGGTTTCCTCCGGTCGTGCCGGGGACGGCGGACGTAACGGTTGGCGGCATGATCGCCGCTGACGTCCATGGCAAGAACCATCACCGGGATGGTTCGTTCGGTGACCACGTCGAGTCGTTCCGCTTGGCCGGGGGCAACGGCGATGTCCTGACCTGCAGCCGCGAGGAGAACCCGGATCTCTTCCGAGCCACCGTCGGCGGCATGGGATTGACGGGGGTCGTTCTGTCGGCGCGTTTTCGAATGTGCAGGATCGAGTCTGAGCATGTCCGAACCGAGACCTTGGGCACGCCGGACCTTGACGCGACGATGGAGACGCTCGCGGCATCGAATGACTGGCGCTACAGCGTCGCTTGGCTCGATGGAAGTGCAAAAGGCGGAAACTTGGGGCGCGGGCTGGTCTCACGTGGCGATTTCGCGACACGCGACGACCTCTCAGGCCAGTCTTCAGCTTACCGTTCTCGTGCTCCGGTAAGTCGGCAACTACCGACACCGGCGCTGCTGTCCGGCGCACTCAATCCTGGGTCGGTTCGTCTGTTCGATGCGCTCTACAACCGGGTAGGTCGCTTTCGAAAGGGTCCGCGACTGGTTCACCATACGTCGTTCTTCTTTCCCTTGGACCGCCTTCAGCAGTGGAACCGACTGTACGGACGTCGCGGATTCGTCCAGTACCAGTGCGTTCTGCCCGTTTCGCAGAGTTCGCACGGCCTCCGGGCCATTCTGGAGCGCGTGGCGGCGTCGGACCACATCGCCTACCTTGCCGTTCTCAAGCTGCTTGGACCGCAAGGCGAAGGGATGCTGTCGTTCCCGCTGTCGGGGTACACGCTCGCGCTGGACTTCCCGATGCGCCCCGGTACGCTGGAACTCTTGGATTCGCTTGACGACATCACCACGGCGCACGGCGGGCGCGTCTACCTGGCGAAGGATGCGCGCTGCCGACCGGACCACGTGCAGGAGTCCTACGCCGACCTCCCATCTTTTATAGACGTACGCCAAGGTGCGACTAGCGGCACCCGTGAGTTCTCATCGGTCATGTCGCGGCGGCTGGGGCTATGAGTCGAAGCAGTCGTCGCAATTCCGGGACGGCCCTGGTAGTGGGGGCGACCGGAGACATTGGTCGGGCCATCGCACGCAGGCTGGGTCGCGACGGTTGGGAACTTCAGCTCGCCGCTCGTGATCCGGCGCAACTCGAAGCGGAAGCACAAGACCTCCGCCTCCGCGGCATCTCGGTATCAGCGCACGAGTGCGACCTACTGAACGAGGATGGTGGCGTCTCGCTGATCGACGCGCTGCCAGCCACGCCCGATGTCGCCGTGTGTACCGTCGGAGTACTGGGCGATCAGTCCGATGCGGAGACAGACTGGCGAGCCGCCGAACGCGTCATGCGGACGAACTACCTCGGCCCGGCGCTGTTGATGGGCGCATTGGCGAACCGATTCGAGCAGCGGGGGCACGGCACACTCGTCGGAATAGGCTCGATCGCCGGCGAACGCGGCAGGCGCTCGAACTACGCCTACGGATCCGCCAAAAGCGGGTTCACTACCTTCCTCTCGGGCCTTCGCAGCCGACTCTTGCGCTCCGGCGTCCATGTGGTCACGGTCAAGCCCGGGTACGTTCGAACGAGGATGACGGACCACTTGGAGCTGCCGGCATTGCTCACGGCCGAGCCGGAGGATGTTGCCGAAGCGATCGCACGGGCGATCAGAAAGCGGCGCGACGTCGTGTTCGTCGGCCGCTTGTGGCGACCCGTGGCATTCGTCGTGCGTGCGATGCCCGAGTCGATCTTCAAGCGAATATCGCTGTAGGGGCAACGAGGGGATGAACAACAGTCCAACGCACCCCCACAACCGTTTGCATGCGCTCAGGCGGGTAGATCCGGTAATCCTCGGCATCTTGGTCTTGGCTTTGGTTGCCGGCCTGCTCGTAGTGATTCGTACCTGGGAGTTTGGGATCGGATTGAGCCCGGATTCGGTTCACTACGTGTCGATGGCCCGAGCGCTGGGGACGGATGAAGGCCCGCATCTACGCCCCACGTGGCCACCTTTGTTTGTGCTGCTCCTGGCGGCGCCGCGGGTAGTTGGTGTCGACCCTATCGACGCAGCCGCGGTTCTCAATCCGTCGATCCTGGTTTGCATCTGCCTCGTCTCCGGTTGTTGGTTCTATCGCCGGACGAATTCGGGGCTCGTAAGCGTCGTTGTGACGGCTGCGCTGGCGTTTTCGATCCCGTTGACACGGGTCTCGAGTTCCGTGTGGACGGAACCGTTGTTTGTGCTGCTCACCGTCTGTTCGCTCGCGCTGCTCGACAGCCACCTCAGGAACGACTCCCTCAAAGTCCTGATGCTCGCCGCGCTGTTCGCAGCGTTCGCGTGTCTCACCCGTTACGCCGGTATCGCGCTGTTGGCGAGTACGGTGCTGATCTTGTTGAGCAAGCCGCAGGTGACGCTGCGGAAGAGAGTTGTCCAAGCGCTCTCCTACTCGGTAATCGCGGCGTTGCCGGTGTGCCTCTGGTTGCTGCGGAACCACCTCCTGTCGGAGACGTTTGTCGGCGGTAGAACGGCGGGGATCTGGTCGTTTGCCGACAACGCCGAGCGCGCCGTCCTGACTCTTGGTGCATGGGCGTTGCCTTGGGGGAGGCGGGATCAGGGTCTGGAGCTGCTGATCCCCGGGGTCCCATTGTTGGCCGTGGTGGGGTTCGCTTTGGCTTGGGTATGGTCGTCGTCACGAAGTCGCGGTGTTCGAGAGACGATCTCGTGCTTGAAGCTGTCCGATCCATTCGCCCGGGTCCTGGCCGTTTATGCAATGGTCTATGTCGCGTTCATCCTTACGGTGTCTACGGCTATTCGCATCGACCCGATCAACGACCGGCTTCTTGTGCCCTGCTTCGTGCCGTTGGCCCTGCTCGCCGGATTCGCGGTGGAAAGGTTGATCGCGATGTCGAAACGCGATCACGGTGAGCGCTTTGGCGTCGCGTTTGCCATCGCGGTCGTTATGTTTGCGGCGTCGCACGTGGCAGCCTACATCCCTGAGCTGCGGTTCGCGGCATACAAGGGGCACGGCTACGCCTCCCGGACATGGGAAACGTCGGCGTCGATTTCATGGATACGGCGTACGGACGCGCAGCGGTTGCTGACGAACCGGTGGGATGCTCTCCATCTGCTCGTTCCTGAAGTTGCCGTCGAGTCGCTGCCTCGGAACGAGGCGGAGCTAGCCGCCATCGTGTCGTCTATTGGCGAACGACGTGTGGTCTGGTTCCACGGCACGAGTTATCCCTACGACCTGACAGAGCTGTCGTCGGATCTGGGCCTGGGGAAGGTTGTGGAGTTCGACGACGGTGTCGTCTTCGAGGTTCGCCAGCCACGTGGAACGACACGATAGTCGGACTGCTATGGGACGTCGTTGGACACGGGTGTTGAGGCAAGCGCGACGGATCCGCGATCTCACGACAGCCGTGATGTTCGTCGGTTGGTTCGGCAACAGGCTAAAGGGGTGGTTGCGGCAGACGCTGTTGGGCCTGAACAAGGTGAGAGCGACAACGGCTAGGAGAACGGTCGCGCTCGGCATCGAGGTTGCTGTCGCCGGCAAGTTGTCGCGGGCCGTATTCCGGGACTTCGTGGCACCTCCGCGTCGCCATGAGTTCAATCATGTCGACGTATTGCTGGCTGACACGGAGGCAGACGTGAGCGGTCAGCACCTGCCGGCAGTCGTACTGTCAGAGCATCTGCAACTCTCCGTCCCCGCCTTCGATCCTGCATCGTTCAACCCGATAGGGTGGGAACGGGACGTCAATGACCGGATCGGCGCCCTCGGGTCGCCACGACTGTTGCCGACGGGAGTCACCGCCGACCTCACGGTGCCATTAGCCGATCTAGAGAAAGCCCGGCGGTGTCACCACCTAATCGACGTTCAAGGTTTTCATCAGAGCACCGTGGAACGGGCCGGGGCACTAGTACGCCTGGCCGCGAGTGGCATTCCAGTTCATCTGGCCGATCGTGGTGACGAACTCGAACCACTGTTGGGAGCCGAGTTGCATCGTCTGATGAAGTCGGACATTCATGGCAAGGGGGCGACCGAGCGGGAGCTACTGAGCATCGCGCTTAGACGAGCCGCGTTCCGCGATCACACCCTTCGAACCCGAGCCCGGCAAGTGAGTCGAATCGCCGGGCTTGACCTTGCACCAGAACCGACGGTGTCCGTCCTGCTCGCGACGAAGCGGCCCACTCACCTCGACCAAGCATTGCAGAACATTGCAAGGCAGACCTACAAACCGCTGGAGGTGGTAATTGCGCTCCACGGCGACGGATTCGAAGACGCTGCCGTGGACCGCGCCATCGCCCAACTAAACATGCCCGTGACCGTCCGGCGCGTTGATGGATCGGCACCGTTGGGCCTGGTGTTGCGCATCGCCACCGATGCCGCGAACGGGGACTTCGTTACCAAGATGGACGATGATGACGTCTACGACGCGTTGCACATCGGCGACTTGATGATGGCGTACGAGTTCTCCGGGGCGGAACTCGTCGGCAAATACCATGAAGTCAACTACCTCGCCGATTCGGACCAAACCGTGGAGGTCCAGCGCGGCTTGGGGGAAAGGTACGCCTTGCATGTCTCCGGGGCGGCCTTGCTGATGGCACGCCAAGACCTGTACCGGTTCGGGGGTTGGCAGCGAGTTCCGGGGCGCGAGGACAGCGCTTTGGCGGACGACGTGCTCCGAGGCGGTGGCACGGTCTATCGGACCCATGGCGCCGGTTTCGTTTGCATCCGCCATGGCCAGCACCACGGACACACCTGGGAGGCATCGGACGACTACCAGACCGATCGTGCCGACGGTGTCCACGACGGGTGGTGTCCTTGGCTTGCTGGTATGCCCGATGCCCGGTTGCTTCTCTAGGAATACATCCTGTCCGGGGGTTTGCTAGCCGTGCCGCGAAAACCACTACGCCCGTTCCGCTGGAGCTATGCGGACATGGTTCTGCATCGGGCGAAGCGGATCACGGAGGCGCGGGATGTCTGGTGGTTCCTGCGCTGGCTCGCGGGAGTGGCCCGACTCCGGTTTGGGCTAGGTTCCTCCGTGGCCCCGGAAGCTCGTTCCTATCAGCCGAGCGTGTCCATCACGATGGCGACGAACCGACCGGAAACGGTTTCCTGGGCGGTGGACAATGTGCGACGGCAGAACTATCCGCACTTGGAGCTTGTTCTGGCACTCCACGGCGATGGATTCGACGACGGAAGGGTCAACGCAGAGTTGGCACGCCTAGCCATCCCTGCCAAGGCCGTCCGCGTTGACGGCGCCGCCAACTTGGGAGACGCGCTTGCGGCCGCGACGGCGGAAGCGACGGGTGAATTGCTCACCAAGATGGACGACGACGACCTCTACGGGGCCGATCACATCCGTCAACTGGTTTCGGCCTGGCGGGAAACCGGCGCGCGGCTGGTGGGCAAACTGCCCGAGTGGACCTACCTTTGCGAACACAACGTCACGATACGGCGCTACAGCGGAACCCGGGCGCGACATCGCTACCGAATGTCGGGCGGCACGATGATGATCGCGCGCGCCGATTTCGATCGCATCGGCGGTTGGCGTTCCGTACCCCGAGGCGTCGACACATGGCTCCTAGACGACGTCATCGCGGGTGGGGGGATGGTCCACAGTGCGCCGGGTGGCGGCTACCTTGTGATTCGACACGGTCGAGGCCATACCAACGACCGGAAAGAGGAACACTACCTGGGCCTCGCGGAATCCGTCTGTGACGGTTGGCGTCCATCGCTGGCGGGTATCTCCGACGTTGCCGACGCCGGATCTTTTCCAGGTTTCGATTGCCGCAGCGCATCGTAGGGGCGGGGTTTGTCCCTGCCCGTGTTCGTTTTCGACAAACGGGCCGAATGCGTCAGCGCGGGCGACCACAAGGGTCGCCCCTACGGAGTCAGGATATTGCGTACCAAGCCATAAGGGCCGCGACGGCTGCCATCATCCCGGCAATCAAGTCGTCGCCCATGATGCCTAAACCGCCGGTGACGCGGGTATCGACCCAGGACGCAGGCCAAGGCTTGACGATGTCGGCGATCCGAAAGAGCACGAAGGCTGCGGCTACCCAGAGAATCGATTTCGGCATGAACAGCAGGGCGAACCACATGCCGACCACCTCGTCGAGGACGATGGCCCGGTCGTCGCCAAGACCGTAGCGTTTCACGGCACTTTCGACGACCAACACGCTGAAGAAGAACACGGCGAACGCCGCAGCGGCCCGGATGGTGTAGTCCAAGTCGGCGAACACGAACCACCAGATTGCGGCACCGAGGACCGATCCGACCGTGCCCGGGGCGACCGGCGCGAAGCCGCAGCCAAATCCCGTCGCGAGCAACACCCGCGGGTCGCGAAGTTCGCGCCAAGTTAGCGCTACCGGGTCGCCGTTCCCGTTTGTCGGTCGTTCTGACGTCACTTGAAGTGCCGGTATCCCGGTCGGACCTCGGCAGCCTCCCCGTGCCGTGTCCAACTCATTCCGGGACGAACGGTTCGCTGGAGGGTGGCGATTCGGGTGATACGAACTCCATGCTTCCGGCTGAGCGCATCGACGGCACCTTGCGCGTTGCGATGGGCCGTAAACGCCAGTTCGTAGTCGTCTCCCATTGCCACCGCGTCGTCGGCCGTTGCTCCCGGAAAGAGTGGTATGCCGTCCAGATCGACTTCGCACGCCACCCGGCTAGCGCAACACAGGTGATCCAGATCCGACGACAACCCGTCCGACAGGTCGATGGCGGCACTGGCGATGCCCCGCAGTTCGATGCCCAGTTGCAGCCGAGGTTGCGGCATCCAGTAGCGCTTTGGCGGCGAGTCGTCCTTCAGCGCAACCAACGACCATTCGCCAAGGTTTTCAACCGCCAACGCGAGACCAGCACCGCCCAGGGATCCCGTGACGTACACGTCGTCACCCGGTTCAGCCCCGGAGCGCGTGATCGCCGCCCCGTTCGGCACGTAACCGTGGACCGTGACGGTAACGCTCTCGGAACCCCGCGCGACGTTGCCGCCGACGATGGCGATTCCGAAGTCACGCGCAGCTGCCGCGAGACCGTCGGCGTAGTGTTCGGCCCAGTTGACGGTCAGGCTTTCGGCGGTCAACGACACCGTGGCGAAGGCGGGAGTCGCGCCCATCGCGGCGAGGTCCGATGTGGCCACGGCAAGACTGCGGTAGCCGATGGCGTCGGCGCACGCGCCGCCGGGGTAGTGCCGGTCGGCCACCAGGGTGTCGGTGGAAACCACCAGTTGGTGCCCGATCGGAATCTCAAGCACTGCGGCATCGTCGCCGGGACCGAGTACGACCCCGTCTCCACCGGCAGTGTCGCGGAGGCGGGCGACGATTCGTTCGATGAGTTCGAACTCGTGCATGGCGTCAGTCTTGTTCTGTGCCGGACTGCCCGGACCCGGCGCCGTCCTCCGTGGGTGCGGTCTGGCCGAGTTCCGCCGTCCGGAGATCGCGGGCGACCCGGTCCAGCACGCCGTTGACATAGCGGAAACTCTCCGCTGCGCCAAATCGCTTGGCAAGCTCCACCCACTCGTCGATGACCACCCGCGCCGGCACGTCGAGCCGTTCCTTCATCT
>JAPPKV010000390.1 GCA_028819775.1 Gammaproteobacteria bacterium
TCGGCACCACGTTGTAGAGCCGGTAGCGTTTCATCTCCGCGCCGATGTCCTCCTTCAAGGTCTGCAGCCGGGAGATGATCCAGGCGTCGAGGATGTTGTCGCCCCGATGGGTTCCCTTGGCCGGCGTCCAGCCGTCGATCGACGCGTAGGTCTCGAGGAACGACCAGGCGTTGTACCAGGGCAGCAGCGCGCGGCGCACCATGTCGCGCACGCCGCGGTCGACGAAACGCTGCTCTTCGGCGCGAACCAGCCCCGAATTGATGAGATAGAGGCGCAGCGCGTCGGCCCCGTAGGTTTCCATCAACTCGTCCCCGGGGGTGTAGTTGCGCAGGCTCTTCGACATCTTCTTGCCGTCCGCCGCCAGCACCATGCCGTTGACGATGACGTTGCGGAAGGCCGGTTTCTTGAAAAGCGCACCGGCAAGAACCATTAGCGTGTAGAACCAGCCCCGGGTCTGGTCCAGCCCTTCGGCGATGTATTCGGCCGGGAATCCCTGCTCGAAGGTCTGCCGGTTCTCGAACGGATAGTGGAGCTGCGCATAGGGCATCGAGCCGGATTCGAACCAGCAGTCGAGGACCTCCTCCACACGGCGATAGACGCCCGCTTCCCCATCCACCTCGAAAGTGAGGTCGTCGACATGCTCCCGGTGCAGGTCAACCACCTCGACGCCGGTCAGCGCCTTGAGTTCCTCCCGCGACCCGATGCAGCGCGCGTCGCCCGTGGTGTCGTTGACCCAGATCGGCAACGGCGTTCCCCATACACGATTTCTCGAGATGGCCCAGTCGATGACGCCCTTCAGCCAGTTGCCGAACCGGCCGTGCTTGATGTGCTCCGGAACCCAGAGCACCTGGTCGTTCGCCGCGACGACGTCATCCACGAACTCGGTGACCCGCACGAACCACGACGGCACGGCACGGTAGATCAGGGGCCTATCGGTGCGGTAGCAGTGCGGATAGCTGTGCACGATGTCCTGGCGTTCGTAGAGCGTCCCGTTGTCGCGCAGGTAACGGACGATGTGGCGGTCGGCGTCCTTGACGAACTGGCCAGCGAAATCGCGGACCTCCTCCGTAAAAACGCCCGCCATGGTTACCGGGCAGCAGAATGCCTCGATGCCCGCCGTCTGCAGAATCCGATAGTCGTCCTCGCCGAACGCCGGTGCCTGGTGCACAAGGCCCGTCCCTTCGTCGGTGGTAACGTAGTCGTCGGCCACCACGACGAACGCGCCGCGTTCCCTTTCAGGCTCGAAGTAGTCGAACAACGGTCGGTATTGCCGGCCCACCAGGTCGGCGCCCTTCAAGCGCGTCTCGACAGTGAGCGACGGATGTCGTGCCCGATAGTCCGGGAGCCGTGCCTCCGCAAGGTAGAAGGTCTTGCCGAACGCCGCGTCGGTGACCCGGACGTAGTCGATATCCGCGCCGACGCACACGGCAAGGTTCGACGGCAGCGTCCAAGGCGTCGTCGTCCAGGCCGACAGGTAGGCGTCCTCGTCCTCGAGTCTGAACAGCACGGTGATCGCCGGATCCTGCACGTCGAGGTAGTTCTGGCCGGCCTCGAAGTTGGCGAGCACGGTCTCGAGCGCCGTCGACACCGGCATCACCTTCATGCCCTGGTAGATGAGCCCCCTGTCCCAAAGCTGCTTGACGACCCACCAGACCGACTCCATGTACCAGACATCCATGGTCTTGTAGTCGTCGTCGAAATCGACCCAGCGACCTAGCCTCGTGATGGTCTTCTGCCACTCCGCGACATAGCGCTCGACGATGGCCCGGCACTCGGCGTTGTAGCCGGCGACGCCCATCTTCTCCACCGCCTCCTGGGCCGAAACTCCCAGCGCCTTGTCGATCTCCTGCTCGATGGGCAGCCCGTGGCAGTCCCAGCCGAAGCGGCGCAGCACATGCCGGCCTTTCATCGTCCAGTAGCGCGGCACGATGTCCTTAAGTATCGAACCCAAGAGGTGCCCGTGGTGCGGGAGGCCGGTGGCGAAAGGCGGCCCGTCGTAGAAGATGTACGGCTTTTTGTCCTCCGTGCATGCCAGCGATAGGCGGAACACGTCCTGCTCCTCCCAGTGGGAGAGGATGTCGTGTTCCATCGCGACGAACGAGAACGCGGTGGTTTCTTCCACCTGCTGGGTCATTGGGCAAGGTGACGCGACCTGGGGCCGCGCATTCTACTTCGCAATTAGGCGTCGTTGGTGCCCACGCGACCGATCAGTTCGTCGCCTGAGGCGCTGTCGACGATTGCGTCGCCAACTGCCGCGAAGCCATCGTTGTCCGCGATGTCGGCGAGAACTGTCGCCAGCCGATCCGCAACCGCAGAGCCGAACCGTCGTTCAGCCATACGCCGCAACAACGCCCGCTCCTCAGCGAGAAACTGCTCTCGCGCTCGCAACCTGCCCTGTTCGATGCCCTGTTCGATGCCCTGTTCGATGCCCTGTTCGAGGCCGCGCTCGATAGCTTGACGTTCAAGGTCGTCGTAGTACTTCTGAAGCCTTTCGTTGACGCTCTCCAACAGGGTCATAGGTTCCTCCATCAACATCGCCGTGTAGCTGCGTCCCGGTCGTCGGGTCCGGCGCGGTCGCAGGCGTTCGATCCAGTACCGGAACGCATGCCGGATTTGAGCATCGACGGGGTCGTTCAGCAGCCCGGCGAGTTCAGCCACCGCAAGGTCCAGCGCCTTACCCTGGCTAGTCTTCAGCGCCACCAGGGACGAGACGAGATTGTCTCTAGGTAGATCGTCCGTCGAATCGCCGCCACTCGTCAAGCGCAAGAGGGTGTACGACAAATCGTTGGTGAGTGGGCGCTAACGTCGTCATGCGGCGATC
>JAPPKV010000004.1 GCA_028819775.1 Gammaproteobacteria bacterium
GTGAAACATGGCTTCGCTGCACACGAACTCGCGCAAGGACGATCGCAACACGGCGAGTCCATCCGCCGTCCGGGAGTAGGGGGTCGGCCCGGCCCCTTTCAACTGCACAGTCCAGCGTTCGCCCCGGCGGTTGAGGACTTCACCTAGGTTGATCGCGCGACCATCGCCAAGCTGCCCCGCCCAATTGCCGAACTGATGGCCGCCATAGCAGGTGGCGATGGGGTCCATGCCCTCAATCAAGCGGTTGCCGCCGAACACCTCCGCGAACAGGTCGCTCTCGTCGACTTCCGACGGTAGGTCCAGCAGAGCGGCGGCTTCCGGCGACCACGCCACGAGCCGCGGCTCGCTCACCGGCGTGGGCATCACGCGGGAATAGCAGGCCGAGGCGACCTGGCGGCGGAAGTTGTCGGACTCCGGATCCGCGGGCAGCGCCAAGGCGAACCGGTTGTCGAAGTTGAGACGACCGAGTTCGGCTGGCGTCGATTCGGCAAGCATGGGGGCGATGTTAGCAGCCGCCGTACCCGGGCTCATTACCCGGCGAGCAAAGCGGCGGATGCCGTATAGCCCGCCGCAGCCGCGAGGTCATGGGGCGTACGGTCCCGGCTGTTCCGGGCGCTCGGGTCCGCACCGGATTCGAGGAGCAAGGAAACAAACTCGGTGTTCTCGTTCCACCAGGCGCTGGCCGCCGCATGCAGTGCCGTACTACCGAAACTGTCCCGCAACCCCACCGTGGCGCCGCGCTTGAGCAGCAGCCGCGCCGCCGCTGTTGTTCCCTCATGGGCCGCAATCATGAGCGGCGTCTGCCGATGCGCCCGGTGCGCGTTGGCCGGCGCCGACAACCGCCAAACCAGGTCCGACATCTCCCGGGTGCGGGCATTCGCATCCGCGCCGTGATCCAACAACGTCGACATCACGGGCAGCCACCCGTAGATGGCGGCCAAGTGGATGGGTTGGGCACCGAGCGGGCTCGTCGAATCGACCCGGGCACCGCCTTTGATCAGGCGTTGCACGATGCGATGCGCGTCATCCGCGTAGCCATGTGTGGCTGCCGAGTGGATTGGCAGCCAAGTGCCGTGCCCCCCGGTCATCGCCTCGAGCTCCCAGACGAAGAACCCGATGCGTGGCAAGGGGCGGTTCGGATCGTCGCCAGCCCGCAGCAAGGCCTGGACCGCGTCGTAGTTGCCGCGGATCAACGCGAACCCCATGGGCGTCAGCCACTCGGCAAGGGTGTCGAATTCGACGTCTGTCGCGGACGCGATTCGCTTCCTGATACCCAATGCACAGGCGCTGTGGAGGTCGCATTCCATGCCGCGATCAAGGAGCGCGTGCGCCAACTCCTCGTCGTGCAACGCGGCAAGTTGCAGGGTCGTGAGCTCCGACGCCGTGCCGAGACCAACCTGTGCGCGGGCCTCTGCAGCGCCCAGAAGAACAAGCGATCTCACGCGGTCGAGGTCGCCTTCGTCGAGCGCACTGCGTAGTTTGTTATCCATGTCTCGTGCCCACTCCTTGGCTATACCTCCTGCATATCCTATGCGAGACGCGATCGCTTCGCGGTCGTCCCGACAACTCGCTACGCGAATTTTTCGGGGGAGGCGGCGCTGGACGCAACCGTCCTTCGTCGGCGTGCCGCAGCGACGTTGAGCAGCACAACGGGCACTACGCCAACCAGAACGATGGCCAGGGCGGCGGTCGAAGCTTCCCCGAGCCGCTCGTCCGAAGCCAGGCGGTAGACCCGGGTCGCGAGGGTCTCGAAGTTGAACGGCCGCAGGATCAACGTTGCCGGCAATTCCTTCATGACATCGATGAACACGAGCAACGCGGCACTCGCGACTGCGGCGCGCGTCAGCGGGAAATGGATTGCGGCGAGTACCCGGCGCGGCGTCGCGCCGAGCGCCCGGGCGGCGGCGTCCAAGTTCCGATGCACCTTCGCCATCCCGCCGTCGCAGGCGTTGTACGCCACCGTGAGGAACCGGACCACGTAGGCGAATACCAGGGCAGCGACCGTCCCGGTCATCAACAGCCCGATATCGATCCCGTGGCCAGCCAGGAATCGGGCAATGGACCTGTCGAGGAAGGCCAGCGGCACCAGCACACCCACCGCGACCACGGTGCCGGGCAGCGCATAGCCGAGCGTTGCGGTGCGTAGTGCCAGTCCCGTCGACCGACCACCGCTCAAGCGTCCGCTGTAGGCCAGGCAGACCGCCAACAGGGTCGCCACACCCGCCGTCGCACTGGCGACCACCACGCTGTTGGTGACAAAACGGCCAAAGCCCGAACCGAAGAGCGGGTCGCCCACCGCAGCCGCGTGGGTTGCCAAGACGACCACCGGCACGATGAATCCGAGCAACAGCGGAATCGAACAGCCGATGCTCGCCAAGACCGCCCGTGCACCATGCAGAACCAAACGTGGTGCCACCACGTCACGTGCCACCGGGTTGCTGTACCGTCCCCGCCGGGCGGCATGCTCCGCGAGCACCAGAACTAGCGCTAGCACGAACAGCCAAGCCGCCAGTTCAAGCGCAGCCGCCCGGTCGCCGAGCGCGAACCACGTTCGGAAGATGCCCGTCGTGAATGTCGATACGCCGAAATAGTCGACGACGCCGTAGTCGGCAACGGTCTCCATCATCGCCAACGCGATCCCCCCCGCAATGACCGGGCGCGCGGCGGGCAGGGCGACGGTCGCGAAAGCCCGTCGAGGCCGGGCACCCAATACCCGCGCGGCCTCGAACAGCGACGCCGCCTGGGTCTCGAACGCCGTCCGCGCCAACAGATAGACGTACGGATAGAGCACCAGGCTCAACACCAGGGCCGCGCCGGGCA
>JAPPKV010000451.1 GCA_028819775.1 Gammaproteobacteria bacterium
CGCCCTCGACTTCATTGGAGTCCGCCAGGAAGCGCACCGTGGTCAGGCCCGGCTCGAGCACGAACTCCGCCCGCCCCAGCGGATAAATGGAATCGGCCGGAAGCACGTCGATCTGAACGATGCGGACGTAATCCACGACGCCGCTTAAGGTCGCGCGCCCGTTTCGCAACTCCACGGACGCCAGCTCGCCGTAATCGTCCTCGCCTGGTTTGTAGCCATAGGCGACCGCCTTGGATGCGGGGTCCTCAAGCGCCGAGGCGTCGATGCGGATCTCGTATTCGTTGCCGGGCGCGCAGGCGCAGGCAACAAACCACACTACCCCGATATAACTTGCAGTGCGGATCATCTTCTTCTCGCAAACCAGAGCCGGGGGCCCTTCCCCGAGCGGTCGGCACCGAGGGGGCTACAGTCCGAAATCCTTGTGGAGGTCGAGGTACAGGACACGGCCGGCGGCGAACACGCGATTGGCCGCGAAGCCGCTGAAGTTGTCGACGAACGGCGGGTCGGGCTCGAACAGGTTCTGTGCGCCGACAGCCACCCGAAGGCCTTGCAGCCAGCCGGCGTCGGCCGCTGCCGTCCAACCGACCTGCACGTCCGTGCGCGTGTACGCATCGGCATGGGTTTGCGGATTCTGGTTGATCGGCAGACCGTCGAACCTGCGAAAACGCTCGCCAGGCAGGACAACCGACGCGCTGGAAGGCTCCAGCAATTTGGTCGAGCTGGTGTGGTACGTTTCCGCCGTTACGTTCCAGGCGCCGTAGTCCCAGGTCAGCCGGAGATTGGATGCCCAGCGGCTGGGGCCGCGCTCGGTGTCGGAAATGTCGATTTCGGGAATGAACGACACCAGTTGCCGCGCGGTCTCCAGCGTGCGCACCGCGTTCAGGTAGATGCCCCAGTCGCCGTAGTCCGTGGAAAAGCGGTAGTCCACGCGGAAATCGATGGTCTTCGAGACGTTGCTCGACAGGTTCAGCTCGCGGCTATCTATGATGATCGTGTCGCTCTCGCCGAGAACGAAGATCTGGGGCAGGCGCTCGTAGTTCGCCACCAGGTCTTCGTCCGGTATCGAGGACGGCGTGGAGATGAAGTTGTCGTAGGCGAGATCCGACCAGGTGACCGCGATATTCAGCCCCTGCATCCATGCGGGTGCGTACTCCACCGTCATGGTCGTGGTGGATGCCGTCTGCGGCTGCAGCGACGGATTCACGCCCCACAGGGCGATGTACCTCGTGTACGGCTCCACGGGGTTGAGGAAGAACGGGTTGGAGAACGGATTACGGGTGACATCGAGTATCGTAATGGTGCCGTACAACTGCGAACTCAGCGGCGTCAGGAACGACTCGCCGTTGGTGGCCTTGAGCGCAAGATTGTCCGAAAGCCGCCAGATCAGGCCGAACGAGGGCGAGGTGTTGTCGAAGGCAACGCTCTGTTCCACGCCGCTGATGAAGCCTTGCGCGTCGGCCGCGGCTGCCCCGACCAGGTCGGCCAGGTTGATGCCGTCGATCGAGCTGATGGCGCTGAAGTTCGAGGCGTTGATGAATCCGGAGCGTTCGTAGTCCTCCATACGGGCCGCAGCGGTCAGCGTCAGCTCTCGAAACCACGGGCGATCGTTCAGCAACGGGACCGAGATTTCCGCGAACGCCGCATCCACCGATTCCTTGTTGGGTCCGATCGTGAACGGCTCGCGCACCTGGCCGAACAGCACGACCGGGCTGCCGTCGAAATTGGTGGACACGTACACGCTTTCGGCCTCGCTCTCGCGAACCTCCAGGCCCACGGCGAGTTGCACGTCGCCGGCGGGCAAGCTGAAGACCGGACCCGATGCAAACGCCGTGTACTGGAAAGTCTCGTTGACGGCATCGCTGTCACTGAGGTCCAGCGGCGCGGTCAACAGCGCGGCGTTGCTCGCAACGGCCGATGCATCGCCCGAGAACGGATCGAACTGCTCGGCGATCCTGTTTACCGAAGCGTTGTCGAAAGGGTCGCCCAGATAGTTGCGAGACACAGACTCCTCGCGGCTCAGGCTGCCGCTCACGTCGTAGGTCCAGCCATCAAGCGGCAGGTTGCCGTCCATGCCCAGGTTGACGAACGTGTTCTCGAGTTCGCTCGCGATCGGCAGCGCCTGCGCCGCGATCAGCGCCGACTCGGCCAGCATGTCGTACCCCACCAGCACCTCCTGGCCGTAGGGGTTGTTCGGGTTGGTGGCGGTCAGGAACAGGTAATTGGTTGCACCGTTGAGGCGTTGCGAGCCGCCGCCGGCGCGTGGAACCAGAAGGCTGCCCTGCCAGCCGCGCGGGTTGGTGCCGTTGAAGGCCACGGTATTGAACCCGAGGTGGTTGTCGTCCTGCTGATTGTCGTATCCGAACTCGACACTCAGCGTTTGCGACTCGCGGAAGCGCTGCTCACCGTTGAAACGGAACGAGTGGCGCTGCACTTTCGGGCCCAGGTCCTCCTCGTTGTAAACCGATGGCACGCCGGGGTCCCGTGGACCGAGTATGTCGCCCGTTGCCGGATCGCGCGGCAGGAACGGGTTCGGACCGTCGAGCGGCTCCCCGGCATACCGGGTGGTGCCCCACGGGCGTACTATCGCGGCCACCGACAGCACGGACCCCTGACCCGCCGGACCGATGCCGTAAGCGCGCCGGTTGAGGCCGCCGACATCCGTAAAATCACCGACGCCATCCGGGCCCGAGCGGATCAGCTTGTTCGGATTGGTCGGCTCGGTCTGCTCGAGGTTTACCGAGCTCGTGAAGTAACCGCTACCCCAACTGAAGGTATGGCCCAGGTCGAATCGGTCACGGCTGGAATCGTTGCTCGC
>JAPPKV010000475.1 GCA_028819775.1 Gammaproteobacteria bacterium
GCTGGCCGGCACGCATGTCCAGGAGCCAAGTGGACATCGAAGCCGCCCCGCTGCTCGGCGAACACACCGACGAGGTACTTGGCCAGGATCTCGGTTTGGACGAGACGGCCATCGCCGCGCTCCGGGAAGCCGGCGCCATCGGCCGGGAGATGCTGGACCGCGGCCACTGACTCGTCGGCGCCATGACCAAGGTCCACCTGGTCGACGGCACCTTCGAACTGTTCCGGTGTTTCCACGGGGCGCCGCGGCACACCAATGCGACCGGCGAGGAGGTCGGCGCGGTGCGTGGCCTGCTGCACACCCTGCTGTCCCTGCTCAAGAGCCTGAAGGCACGCATCGACGATGCGGCACCTGTTTACGTCGCGGTCGCCTTCGACCCGCTGCCGGCGGCGCGCGGCGGTCCCACGAAGGATCCCGGCACGCTCATCCGGCACCAGAGCGCGTTGGCACTCGATGCGGTTCGGGCGCTAGGCATCCCGCTCTGGCCGATGGTGCGCTTCCAAGCGGACGACGCGCTGGCCACCGGTGCGCGCAGCCTGTGTGCCGATGTCGACGTGCACCAGGTTGTGATCTGCACCACGGACACGGACCTCTTCCAGTGCATTCGGGATAGACGCGTCGTCGTCCTCGACCGCATTCGCAAGGCGTTCACGGACGAAGCGCGTTTCCGGGAGCGGTACGGCATCGCGCCGTGGCAGTTCCCGGACTACCTGGCGCTGGTCGGTGCCCCTGCCAAGGGTCTGCCCGGCATACCGGGATGGGGACCGAAGACCGCAGCCAAGGTGCTGACGGCGCATCGTCGGATCGAGGACTTCCCCGCGAACCATGATGAATGGCAGGCCGTACCGCGCGGAGGCCACATTGCGACGGAGTTCTCGGCTCGGCGGGACGAGGCGCTTCTTGTCAAGCGTCTGGCTACGCTCCGCGACGACCTGCCCCTCGACTGCTCGCTGCGCACCCTTCAGTGGCGCGGTCTGGATCACGAGCGTCTGCGCAGCGTGATCGAAAAGGCAGAGGCGAAAGATCTCTGGGAACGGATCGAACGTTGGTCGAGCTGACGCGAAGGCGGTGCCATGGCGCCGGCGAATAGCGGTTAGAATCGTTGCGAGTTCCGAGCAAGCCACGCGGTTCGGGCACCGAGGGGAGGGATGGCGAGCAAATTGCTTGAGGTACGGAACCTGCATGTCAGCTTCGGCGAGGAGCCGGCGGTGCGGGGCGTGTCCTTCGATATTGAAGCCGGCGAGACCGTCGCGCTTGTTGGCGAATCCGGTTCCGGGAAGTCGGTGACGGCGCTCTCGATTCTCCAGCTGCTCCCCTATCCCCAGGCGAACCACCCGGCAGGGAGCATCTTGGTCAACGGCGAGGAGATGCTCGGCGCCGGCAAGACCCGCCTGCTCGAAGTGCGCGGCGGTGTGGTGAGCATGATCTTCCAGGAGCCCATGACCTCCCTGAACCCGCTGCACACCATCGCCAAGCAGGTCGGCGAAGCGCTCGTCGTACACAAGCGGCTGTCGCCCAAGGGGGCCCTCGACCGTACCCTCGAATTGCTTCATCTCGTTGGGCTTCAGGATGCCGAGGATCGCCTGAACGCCTACCCGCACGAACTCTCGGGTGGCCAACGCCAGCGGGTGATGATCGCCATGGCGCTCGCGAACGAGCCGCAACTGTTAATCGCCGACGAACCGACGACGGCCCTCGACGTGACCATCCAGGCACAGATCCTCAAGCTCCTCAAGGATCTCCAGGGCGAGCTGAACATGGCGATGCTGCTCATCACCCACGACCTCGGCATCGTCCGAAACATGGCGAAGCGGGTGTGCGTGATGACGGAAGGCGAAATCGTCGAAGCCGGATCGAACCGGCAGATCTTCAACGAACCCCGGCATTCCTACACCCGACACCTCTTGGCGGCGGAGCCGAAGGGCGATCCGCCGGCCGCCAACGGACGCGCGCCCGTGGTTGCATCCGCCGATGCCCTCACCGTCAAATACCCCATCGGCAAGGGCTGGTTTGGCGGGCGCCGGTTCTTCACGGCCGTGGAGACGGTGGACGTCGAGGTCCGTGCCGGCCAGACCGTCGGCGTGGTCGGCGAGTCCGGCTCGGGCAAGACCACCTTGGGGCTCGCGATGCTGCGTTTGCTGGCCAGCGAAGGCATCGTGCGTTTCGACGGGGACGACATCAGCGCAGTCGCACGCAAGCAGCTAATCCCCTTGCGCAAGGACATGCAGATCGTGTTCCAGGATCCCTACGGCAGCCTGTCGCCACGTCTGTCGGTGCTGCAGATCATCGAAGAGGGGCTTCGAATCCACGAGCCCGACGTGGGCAAAGACGAGCGGCGTCGACGCGTTGCCGACGTGCTGGACGAGGTCGGCTTGGAACCGGAGCACATGGACCGCTACCCGCACGAGTTCTCTGGTGGCCAGCGGCAGCGCATCTCCATCGCCCGCGCAATGGTGCTGAAGCCCCGGTTCGTCGTCTTGGACGAACCCACTTCCGCGCTGGACATGTCGGTCCAGGCGCAGATCGTCGACCTCCTGCGCGATCTGCAGGTTGCCCACGATCTCGGCTACCTCTTCGTCAGCCACGACCTCAAGGTAGTGCGCGCATTGGCCAACTGGCTGATCGTGATGCGCGACGGCGTCATCGTCGAGCAGGGACCGGCCAGGGACGTGTTCACGAACCCTAGGAGCGACTACACCAAGGCACTATTCCTCGCCGCCTTGGATCTCGAGGCCGACGAGGAGGTCGTGCGCCAGTAGGGGACGGGCTTGTCTTGCGCCAGGCGAAGCCTGGTGAAGGGGGATGCCATG
>JAPPKV010000090.1 GCA_028819775.1 Gammaproteobacteria bacterium
TGCTGCCGGCACCCGACGCGGTGACGATCGATTCCACCGAGATGTCGATCGACGACGTAATGGCGGCGGTGATGGCCCTCGTCCAAGAGCGAGGGTTGGGCCGCCAAAGGGCGTCGGCGCGCGTGAGGCGCGCGAACGATATGAGCAACTGACATAAGGATGATATGGCTGAAGAACTGACTGGCGAAGGTGTTGCGGACTTGTCGACGACGGTTCCGCCGCTCCCGGACGGGGATGTCACCGTCGAGAGCTTCGAGGAGTTGTTCGAAGAGAGTCTGTCGACACTGGAGATGGAGCCCGGTTCAATCGTCACGGGCACTGTCGTGGAGATCGACAAGGAATTCGTGCTCGTCCATGCCGGACTGAAGTCGGAAGGCGTCATCCCGCGCAGCCAGTTCCTGAACGAAGACGGCGAGTTCAGCCTGGAAGTCGGCGACCAGGTGCAGGTCGCCATGGAAACCGTCGACGACGGCTGGGGCGAAACCCGGCTGTCACGGGAGAAGGCCCGGCGCGCCGAATCATGGCAGATGCTCGAGCATGCCTTCTCGACCGGCGATGTCATCAAGGGAATTCTGAACGGCAAGGTCAAGGGCGGCTTCACCGTCGACATCAACGATATCCGGGCTTTTCTGCCCGGCTCCCTAGTGGACATCCGACCGCTGCGCGAGACCGCCCACCTCGAAGGTCGATCCCTGGAATTCAAGGTCATCAAGCTGGATCAGCGCCGCAACAACGTGGTGGTGTCCCGGCGGGCGGTACTCGAGGAAGAGAGCAGCGCCGAACGGGAAGCGCTGCTCGCCTCGCTCCACGAGGGCCAGGAAATCAAGGGCATCGTCAAGAATCTCACCGACTACGGCGCATTCGTCGATCTCGGTGGCCTCGACGGGCTGCTGCACATCACCGACATGGCTTGGCGGCGGGTCCGCCACCCCAGCGAGATGGTGAACGTCGGCGACGAGGTGCCGGTCAAGATCCTCCGCTTCGACCGCGAGAACAGGAAAGTCTCTCTCGGCATGAAGCAGCTCGGCGACGATCCCTGGGTGGACATCGCGCGTCGCTATCCACAGGGCATGCGCGTCGTCGCGCGCGTGACCAACCTAACGGACTACGGCTGCTTCGCGGAGATCGAAGAAGGCGTGGAGGGCCTCGTGCACGTCTCCGAGATGGACTGGACCAACCGCAACGTGCATCCGTCGAAGGTGGTCGCCGTCGGCGACGAGGTCGAAGTCATGATCCTGTCCATCGACGAAGACCGGCGCCGCATTTCACTCGGCATCAAGCAGTGCCGCACCAATCCCTGGGACGAGTTCGCCGCCTCGCATTCGGGTGGCGACCGCATCCGCGGGCGCATCAAGTCGATCACCGACTTCGGCATCTTCGTGGGTCTCGACGGCGGCATCGACGGCCTCGTCTACCTGTCGGACATCTCCTGGAAGGAGCCCGGCGAAACCGCCGTGCGCCGCTACAGCCGGGGCGAGGAAATCGACACGGTTATCCTGTCCATCGACTCCGAACGCGAGCGCATCGCGCTTGGCATCAAGCAACTCGACGACGACCCATTCAACGACTACGTCGAAAAGTACGACCGCAACAGCATCGTCGACGGCGTGGTTGTCGCCGTCGAGCCCAAGGAAGTGCTGGTCAGACTCGCTCCCGAGGTCGATGCGGTGCTAAAGGCATCCGAAATCCTCGCGGATCGCGTCGAGGATGCCCGAACGGCCCTGTCGGTGGGCGACGACGTCACCGCCAAGATCGTCAGCATCGATCGAAAGAACCGTGGCATCAGCCTGTCGATAAAGGCCCGCGAGAAGGACGACGAGAAACAGGCCCACCGCGAATACCAGAAGACCCAGACCGACCGGCCCGGCCCCACGACCCTCGGCGACCTCATCAAGGCCCAAATGGAAGGCAAGGACGAGTCGGACCCGGACGAAGACTCGTAGGGGACGGGCCCAGGAGTCCGCGCCGCAGCAACGGCGCGCAAGCGCCGTTGATGGGCGCGGAGTCCTGGGGCGGTGGGGGCTGGGGCCAGACGGCGAGGAACGAGCCGTCTGGCGGCGTTGTCCCGTCCCGGCGCCCACGCAACCCAAGGCGCGTCGTATTCCGACGCGCGTTCGGGGCGACCCTAGGACGCTACGGGCTATCACGAGTTTCTACGGGGCAGGCCGCTGTGGTAGTTTTCAACGCCTGACTTGCCACCTCGGAGCGGCGGATGACCAGGTCCGAACTCATCGAACAGATGGCGCTACGCCACAAGGACCTGCTCACGGTCGATGACGTCGAATTGGCCGTCAAGAACATCATCGATCAGATGTCCAATTCCCTCGCCGAGGGCGGCCGGATCGAAATTCGGGGCTTCGGCAGTTTCTCGTTGCACTACCGACCCCCACGGATGGGCCGCAACCCGAAGACCGGCGAATCGGTGAGTCTGGCCGGCAAATACGCGCCGCACTTCAAGCCCGGCAAACGACTGCGCGACCGCGTGAACGAGGGCCGTCAACGAGAACTCGGCGACGTGCGGCAGCGGCCGGCCGGATCCCGGTGAGCGCCCCAAACAGGCGCGACTCGACGAACTCTCTCTCGGCGCCTACGACGCTTGCGACCCCTTCGGCGCGTGGCCAAGGGCGCACCGACGATCAGTCCCGGCAGGCGACAGGCGGCGCTCGGAAGGTCTATCGAGTGGTGCGGAACATCGCCCTCGTTATCGTGCTGTTGGCCGTGGTCACGGTTGCCGTGATCCTCGGCATCGACAACCAAACACCCATGACGGTGCGTTTCCTCAACCGGGCGAGCCCCGAGTGGCCGGCGT
>JAPPKV010000535.1 GCA_028819775.1 Gammaproteobacteria bacterium
CGCGAGCCCTGATGTCCGCGGCCCCGGTCCACGATCCGGAACTCGAGGCGGCCCGCGAGCGAATCATCCTCACCGGCGACGTGCCGAGCCCGGCGGACCCGCCGCCGGGTTGCCGATTCAGCACCCGATGTCCGATGGCCACACCCGAGTGTTCGGTTCGCGAACCGGAATGGCGGGAACTGCGGCCGGGTCATCGGGTCGCATGTCACTATGCAGGGGATGCTTAGAGAATGCCCGCCGTCACGGAACAGGAGAAATAGGATGACGTCCATGCACCGCTCACGAAAAACCCGCGCTGTTTCGTACAACCGGGTTTTGACGATGGCCCTGACGACGATGCTGGTTGCGGGGTGCGGTCCGGACGAGATCGTGGAGGAATTCGTCGTTCCGGAACCGGTCGAGAACCGGCATGTCAACATCCTCTACTGGCAGGCGGTGTCGACTATGAACCCGTACCTGTCGGGCGGCACGAAGGAGATCGAGGCGGCATCGCTCGTGATCGAGCCGCTGGCGAACTACGACGACAACGGCGAGATGTTCCCGGTGTTGGCCCTTGAGATCCCGACCCGGGACAACGGCGGTATCGCCGACGACATGCGCAGCATCACCTGGAAGCTCAAGCAGGATGTCGTGTGGGCGGACGGCACGCCGTTCACCGCCCATGATGTCGTGTTCACCGGCGAATACTGCCTCGACGAGGAGGTCGGGTGCAGCGCCGATGCGTCGTTCACCGACGTCGACGGGTTCGAAGCCCTCGACGACCACACCGTGCGCGTGACGTTCAGCGTGGCCAAGCCCGTTCCCTATGGTCCGTTCGTCGGCGCCGTCACGCCGATCATCCAGGCCGAACAGTTCAAGGACTGCACGGGGCTGCGGGCGCCGGAGTGCACAACGGAGAACTTCGGCCCCATTGGCACGGGGCCGTTCAAGGTCGACGAGTTTCGCGCCAACGACGTGATCAGTTTCTCCGCCAACGAACGCTACCGCGAGCCCGGAAAGCCCTGGATGAAGACCGTGACGTTGAAGGGCGGCGGCGATGCCGCGTCCTCGGCCCGTGCGGTTCTCGAGACCGGCGAATACGACTACGCATGGAATCTGCAGGTGGAGCCGGAAATCCTCGAGCAGATGCTGGCCGCCGGGAAGGGCGAGATCGTCATGGGGTTCGGCACCAACGTGGAACGCCTGGTGATCAACCAGACGAACGCGGATGCCAGCTTGGGGCCGGAGCGCCGCTCCCTGCTTCTCGACGGTACGAATCCGCATCCGTTCCTCTCCGATCCGCATGTGCGCCGAGCGTTGTCGCTGGCCATCGACCGGCAGTTGCTGGTGGAGGCCGGCTACGGCCCCACGGGCCGCGTCACCTGCAACATCGTGCCGGCGCCGCCGATCTACGCGTCGACCGCGAACGAAGATTGCCGAACCCCGGATCCCGACGAGGCCAAGCGTCTTCTCGACGAGGCGGGTTGGGTTCCGGGTCCGGACGGCGTACGCGCCAAGGACGGCGTCCGGTTGTCGATCCTCTACCAGACTTCCACGAACTCGGTGCGGCAGGGGACCCAGGCGCTGATCAAGCAGATGTGGCAGCAAATCGGCGTCGAAACCGAACTGCGCAACATCGACGGTGGCGTCTTCTTCGGCGGCGATCCGGCGAGTCCCGATACCTACCAGAAGTTCTACGCCGACGTGGAGATGTACACGAGCAACTTCCAGGGCACGGACCCGGAGTTCTACATGGCGGCCTGGGTCTGCGACGAGGCGCCCGGTCCGGACAACCAATGGCTCGGTACGAACATGTCCCGGGGCTGTTCCGCCGAGTTCGACGCCTTGGTCGACAAACTGGCGGTGACACCCTACGGCGAGGAGCGCTTCGAGACCGCGAAGCGCATGAACGACATCGTCGTGGAGAACCACTTCCTGATCCCGCTGATCTGGCGGGCGTCGACTTCTGCGCGTGCTAGGTCCTTGAAGGGCGTCCGCATGAACCCGTGGGACTCGGAGCTATGGAACATCGAGGACTGGCACCGGTAGGGCGCGCCGCTTCGCGGCGCGTTGGGAGAATGCTCCGCATTCTCCCGCGTGTGCGGTGGGCAGGTTGTTGACCCGGATCCAACGCTCCCGGTGTGCGACGCTAGGGTGAGCCGATGATCCGCTACATCACCCGCCGGTTGCTGTTCGCGGTGCCGACGCTCATCGCGATCAGCTTCGCGATCTTCGCCCTGCTGGACTTGGCGCCCAGCGACCCGACCGGCCAGTTGCCCCTCACCATCCCGCCGGAGACGCGGGCGCAGATCCGCGAGTCCCTGGGGCTCGACGAGGCGTTCCCGGTCCGCTACGCGAAGTGGATGGAGCAGTTCTTCGTCAACGAGCCCCTCAACCTGATCGAGAGAGCCTTCGACGTCGAGATCGGTGATTCCGATTCGCGTACGCGGGTGATCTCGTACGCGACGCGGAGCCCCGTGGTGGACATCATTGCGGAACGGATGCCGCAGACGCTGTGGGTCGTCGGCCTGTCCTACGTGGTGGGCATATTGATCGCGCTGCCCATCGGAATCGTCTCGGCCTACCGGCAATACTCGTGGTTCGACCAGGTGGGCACGTTCGTGTCCATGGTGGGATTCTCGGTGCCGACCTTCTTCACCGGTCTCGTCGCCATCATCCTGTTCAGCGTGATGCTGGAGTGGCTGCCGTCGATATACGACACCACCCATCGGGTCACGGATCTGGCGAGTTTCTGGGTGCAGATCAAGCAGATCGTCATGCCGGTGATGGTGCTGGCGTTCTACAACGCCGCCCAACTGAGCCGCTTCAT
>JAPPKV010000444.1 GCA_028819775.1 Gammaproteobacteria bacterium
CCGGCTGTCGAAGGTCGAAGGCATCATCGAGGGAATGTTCTGGAGCGGGCGCAACGAGCCGCCGGACAAGCCGCGCGAGGGCGCTGCGTAGCACCGCCGACAGCGACGGCGCAATGTCAGCGCTGTGCTCGGCAGTTCGCGGCGGACCGGTCCTTACCGCCGCTCGGTGGTGCCGCGCAGGCGGGGGTCGATCAGGTCGCGCAGGGCGTCGCCGAACATGTTGAGGCTGAAGATGGTGATGGTCAGCAGGACACCGGGCCCAAACTGCCAGCCACGGCGCCGACTCCATGAACTGGCGTCCCTCGCGGCTCAGCATGCTGCCCCAGTCGGGCGTCGACGAATCGATCCCGAAGCCCAGGAAGCTCAGTGAAGCGGCCGCCAGAATGTTGCCGCCGACGCTCACATAGGCGCCACTCTTGCGGCAGAGACCGTTTTGGCGGCACGACGCGAGTCCGCTCCGAGGCGACCGGGTTCTTCCGGGTCGAGGAAATCGACGACCGATGGTGGTTCATCACCCCGGATGGCCATGGATTTCTCTCCCTCGGGGTCAACCACATCGATTCGGCCTGCCTGAAGTATCCCGACAACGTCCATGTCTGGAACGGAAAGTCCGGCGACGAGCGGTCGTTTTGCGAGAATGGGGTCCGCAGCGATCTCCACGACTGGGGGTTCAACACCGTCGGGTGGTCGCAGGAATCCACGTCCGGCAACGGACCCACACCCCTCCGTGGCGCCACGATCAGTACCGCTGGGTGGGCATGCCATACTGCCACGCGATCCCGTTCACGGAGATCGAGATGTGGAACAGGTATCCGCGGTTCCCGGACGTATTCACGGATGATTTCGAACAGTGGTGCGACCTCCAGGCGCGATACCGCTGCGCGGACATGGCCGGCGATCCGTGGCTCATCGGATACTTCTACGCGGACGTCCCCTCCTGGGGAAACAACTCGAATGCCGGCGTCAGCGGGTGGGCCGAGATGTTCGACATGGACTCCGCGTCGGGACGGGCCGAGCTGGGGAAGATCGCCGCCCGCTACTACCAGGTCACCCACGACGCGATCAGGAGGTACGATCCCAACCACCTCATCCTGGGCGACCGTTACAACGGGCAGGGCTCGCTTCCGGAGGCCGTCCTGGAGGCCATGGTGCCGACGGTGGACGTGCTGTCGATTCAGCATTTCCCGCCGATCGACCGGTTCATCGCGCTCGCATCGGAGTGGCATCGGCGTACCGGGAAACCGGTGGTGAACGCCGACGTGGCGTTCCACGTGCGGGCGCTGGGGCGGGAACACCCCCATGGCATCACGACGCAGCGCGAGCGCGGCGAGAAGTACGCACAGTGGGCCGGCCAGTGCTTCGCCGAGCGCCACGTGGTTGGCTGGCACTGGTGCGGCTACATCGAGAACGAGTGCAGGCAGGCGGGGTTGAAGGACCGGTTCGACGAGCCGCAGACCGAGGCGCTGGACCTGATCAGGGAGTTCAACAACCAGATCTACGACAGGGTGACGCGCGGCGCCTGAAGCGGCGCGAGAGAGCTCGGCTGGTGGGCGACCGCTATCCCTTCAACGCGCCCAGCGTGAGGCCCCTGATCAGGTGCTTCCGTATGGCAACATGAACACGATAATCGGTACGGTCACGATGATGCCGGCGCCGCTCAGCTCGCCCCAGTACACCTGGTAGTAGCCCACGAAACTGTACACTGCCTATGGCACGCTCGGCTTCGGCCTCCTGACCGGCGCGTTCAACGAGTCCACCACCTTTGTCGACTGGGACTGGCGCTCCAAGGGCTACGCCTTCGGCCTGCCCCTGTTCCAGCGCGAACAGTTCCTGAAGCAACTGCGCGTGGTCGACCGGCTGCGGGCCATCGCCGCCCGCCACGGCAAGTCGGTCGCCCAACTCGCCATCTCCTGGGTGCTCGGCAACCCCGCGGTCACCGTGGCCCTCGTCGGCATCCGCCGCACCGAGGAACTGAAGGAAAACGTCGCCGCCGTCGAGTGGCGCCTGTCCCCCGACGAACGCCGGGAAATCGACACCATCTTCGCCGAAGAGGGCGTCCCTACCCACTCCGAAACATCCCAAATCACCGAACCGTTCCTGCCCTCCCGCTGAGCGCGGTCGCCGGAGCGCGTTAGCGCCTCCCTGCCGCCATTACAGAGCTGTGGGGTTGATCGGCATCCCGCGCCGCTCGGCGGCCGCGCTGGAAATCATCTCTATCACGTAGCTGCTGTACGCCGCCTCGCGGACACTCACCAAGTGGTCCCGCTTGCCGTGGGCGACGGCGTCGATGAACTGCTCCAGCGGGCGCGGCAATGCTTCCGGCAGGTCGGTCCACGGTTCCTTCGCCGTGACGCCGTCAACGGCGTCGGTCAACAGGAACAGCTCGTTGTGCGGCATGCCGGGGGCATTGCGGATGACCGCGTGGCCCGTCGTTCCGGTGATCAGCAACGATGCCGGCTCCACCAGGTCCACCCAACTCGCCGCCCGGGTGGCGATGGTACCGTTGTCGAAGTGCAGGATCGCCTCACCACACTCCTCGCCCCGTGGGTAGCGCCCGATGGGGCGTGAGAAGGCGGCGGTCACTGCCTCCAAGCGGGTCGTATCGCCGATCAGGAACAGCAGCAGGTCCGGCTTGTGGGTGCCCAGGTCGCCGAGTGCGCCGACACGCCGGTGCGGGCGGCCAATAACTCCGCTGTGCCGGTGGCGGCGTACGGTCGCCCGGGCTTATAGTGGGAACGGTGATCGGACATGCGTATCCGGATGCGATCCTTACTCCTCATGCACAATCGCAGA
>JAPPKV010000373.1 GCA_028819775.1 Gammaproteobacteria bacterium
GACGGCGACGGCGATCTGGACGCCTACCTGGTGCAAGGCGGAAGCCTGACCGGCGGCGAGGACTCGCCCGGAAACGAACTCTACCTGAACGATGGCCGGGGGCACTTCGCGCTGGCGTCCGATTCCGGCGACGCGGCTGATACCGGCTACGGGATGGGCGTGATTGCCGGCGACTACGACAACGACGGCGACACGGACCTCTATGTCACCAATTGGGGTGTCAACGTCCTGCTTCGCAACGATGGCAGCGGTCGCTTCGAGGACGTCACGGAGGCAGCGGGCGTTGGTGATCCGGCGTGGGGGACCGCGGCCGCGTTCCTGGACCTTGATCGGGACGACGATCTCGATTTGTTCGTCGTCAACTACCTGAACTGGTCTCCGGGATCAGCACAGGACTGCGTGCGTACCTATTGCGGCCCCACGGCCGACGATGCGACTGCGGATCGGCTCTATCGGAACAACGGCGACGGTACCTTCACCGACGTGTCCGAGAGCGCCGGACTCAACACCGCGTTTGGCAACGGACTGGGTATCGCGGGCGCGGACTTCAACGAGGACGGTCGTATGGACGTGTTCGTGGCCAACGACGGCATGCCGAATCAGCTTTGGTTGAACGAAACGCCGGCGGATGGAGGCCTGCGGTTCCGGGACGAAGCCATGCTGTGGGGTTGCGCCATGGACGACCACGGCTTCGCCAAGGCCGGCATGGGCGTCGGCGCCGCCGACTTCGACGACGATGGTGCCACCGACATTCTGGTGGTCAACCTGGAACGGCAGACCGACTCGTTCTATCGCAACGCCGGCACGCACTTCGTCGATTCGACCAGCCGCATCGGACTCGGCGTATCGAGCCGACGCTTCACGCGCTTCGGCATCGCGCTCACCGACTTCGACAACGACGGGGATCTCGACATGTACCAGGGCAACGGCCGCATCGATCATTCGCCCGAGTTCGATGGCGTCGATCCGTTCGCCGAGCCGAACGTCCTCTATCGCAGGGATGGGGGCATCTTCGAGGTTGTCACGCCGGAAGGCGGCACTGCGGAGATCCTGGTGCACACCAGCCGCGGCGTTGCCATGGGCGATGTCGACAACGATGGCGGCATCGACCTGGTGGTCGTCAACAAGGACGCGCCAGCGTACCTGTTGATGAACAGCGCGGGCGGGTCAGGTAGCTGGGTGCGGTTCCGCGTGGTGAACCGCCATGGGAGCGACGCCATCGGCGCGACGGTCTGGGCCACGGTCAGCGATGCGCGAAAGCGGCGCGACGTGCGGACGGCGACCAGCTACCTGGCATCTCACGACCCGCGGGTTCACTTTGGCTTGGGACAGACGACAAGGGTGGCTGACGTTGAAGTGCAGTGGCCAACGGGCGAGGCCGAGGCGTTCGGCGACTTCGACGCTGGCCAGACCGTGGAACTCCGCTACGGGGCCGGCAGGCGTTTGTGAGCCAACCGACCTTGCGCCGAACTGCGCTCGTCGTCGCGAGCGGGTTGATTGCGGGCTGCTCGGGACAGGATGAAGCGCCGGTCGCGGTATCCGGGACCGTCTGGTTCGAGGACCAAGCAGCGCTTAGGGGGCTCGACTTCCAACACCGGGCCGGCTTCGATGGTCGCTACCTGTTCCCCGAGATCATGGGCGGGGGTGCCGCGTTGGCGGATGTCGATGGCGACGGCGATCTTGACGCTTACCTCGTGCAAAGCGGGCGCGTGGAAGGTCGCGGCGAGGAGAGCAACGCCAACAGGCTATTCCTGAACGACGGTTTGGGGTTCTTCGCAGCCGCGCCGGACGACGGGGCCCGGGACCGGGGCTATGGGATGGGTGTGACCACCGGAGACTACGACAACGACGGCGATGTCGACCTCTACGTGACCAACCTCGGTCGCAATACGCTGCTCCGCAACGACGGTACCGGTCGCTTCTCGGACGTGACGGCGCTGGCCGGCGTGGGGGACTCCGGCTGGGGAACCGCTGCCGCATTTCTCGATCTCGACCGGGACGGCGACCTTGATCTGTTCGTCGTCAACTATGTCGCCTGGACGCTCGCCACCGCGAAGGAGTGCTACGCGGTGAACACCCGCACCTACTGCGGGCCCGCCGCCGCGGATGCCGCACCGGATCGTCTGTACCGCAACAACGGTGACGGCACGTTCACCGAGATCTCGTTAGCGGCGGGTCTCGGAACCGCCTTCGGCGCCGGATTGGGTATCGTCGGGTCCGACTTCGACGGCGACGGGCGCATCGACGTGTTCGTGGCGAACGACAGCATGGTCAACCAGTTGTGGATGAACCGAACGCCACCGGGGGGCGATCCCCGATTCGTGGACGAGGCATTCCTCAGGGGCTGCGCGCTGGACGACCACGGCACCGCCAAGGCCGGGATGGGCGTCGCGGCGGAGGACCTCGACGACGACGGCGACCCCGACATCCTGGTCATGAACATGGAGAAGCAGACCGATTCCTACTTCCGCAACGAGAGCGATCATTTCGTTGATCGCACGAGTGCCGTGGGGCTGGGCGTGACGAGCCGGCGGTACACTCGTTTCGGCGTTGCCTTAACCGACTTCGACAACGACGGCGACCTGGACCTGTTCGAAGCCAACGGTCGCGTCGACCACACGCCGGAATTGGTCGGCCGCGACGATGTGTTCGCGGAGCCCAACGTCCTTTATGAACATGTCGACGGCCGGTTCCAACTCGTCGAGCCTGATGGCGGCATCGGGGAACGCCTTGTCCATACCAGCCGAGGCGTTGCCATTGGCGATGTCGACGACGATGGCGG
>JAPPKV010000446.1 GCA_028819775.1 Gammaproteobacteria bacterium
GGACTGGTTCAGGCCCTTGCCGCCGGGAAAGACCTCGTGCGTGCGGCTGGACACGGTTTCCCCGGGACCGGTGAAGGCCGGAACCTGGTAGACGTGATCGATGCAGAGCGAACCGAGGTTGACCAACTTGGGCATGCCGATGCTCCTTGGCAATGAATCTCAAGCGATTCTACCGACACTGGTATCCGGTGCCGTGCCTGCCCGGGCAACGGCAGGCGTGCTTTAGGAACATTGATCCACGCTGTCCCCCCGGCTGGGATTCGCTACCATTTCCATGCGCCGACACGAAGGCGCGAATGCCTCTCGACGACCAACAGGAGGTCCGACCAAACGTGCCTTGGCTAGAGATCTGGATGGTCATGGGGTTCCTGCTGGCCGCGTATTCCGTGGTGGCGAACGACTCGATTCAGACGCTGGGCACGTTTCTCGCGTCGAATGCGCAACGGCCTTGGTGGCTGCTCTGGATGTTCGCGGGGAGCATCCTGCTCGTGGTCATCTTCTACAGTTGGTTCGTGAACGGCGGCGACCCCGCCTACGGCCGCCTTGAGAAGTTCCCGGTCCCGGAGGGCGGCGTGTCGTGGATCCACGCCATACCGCCGCTGGCCCTGCTCATCCTGACCCGGCTCGGCGTCCCGGTCAGCACGACCTTCCTCGTGCTGACGGTGTTCGCCGTCACCGGCGGCGAGACCAGCAACCTCGGCGCGATGCTCACCAAGTCGGGGCTCGGCTACGTGGTGGCCTTCGCCTCCGCCATCATCCTGTTCAGCCTCGTCTTCAAGCCCTTAAGCGAGTATTTCCACCGCACCAAGGGCCAGGAAATCCCAAACTACTGGGTGTTCCTACAATGGGCGTCCACCGGCTTCCTGTGGAGCCAGTGGTTGATCCAGGATCTCGCCAACATTTTCGTCTACCTGCCACGCCAGCTGTCGGTGGAGTGGCTCGTATTCGGCATCGGGGCGCTGCTGGCCATGCAGGGCTACATCTTTTACCGCTTCGGCGGCGAGATTCAGAAGATCGTCACCAGCAAGACCGACACCACGGACATCCGCGCCGCAACGATCATCGACTTCATCTACGGCATCGTGCTGCTCATCTTCAAGGAAGCCAGCAGCATGCCGATGAGCACGACCTGGGTATTCCTAGGCGTCTTGGCGGGCCGGGAGTTCGCGCTGTCCTTCTATCTTGCCGACACAAGTACCAGGGACACGGTGCGCAAGGTCGTCTCCGACGCCCTGAAGGCCTTGTCGGGCCTCGTGGTGAGCATCGTCCTCGCCTTCGGCCTGCCCTGGCTCTACAGCGCTTTCTTCGCGTGACGGCCTTTTCCCCCGGGCGATAAGGCTACACTTCCACCACCAGCGTCTGGACGTTCCGCCTGTCCATGCCCAGAAGAGCGCGCCAACCCACCTTGCCCGTGGACGGTTCCATCGTCAGCGTACTCGGTCTCGGCTACGTGGGGTTGCCGCTCGCACTGGCGTTTGGCAGGCGTTTTTCCACCATCGGGTTCGACGTCGACCCGGCGCGCGTCCAGGAACTGCGCAGTGGGCGCGACCGCTCGCGGGCAGTAACGGACAGCGAGATCCACCACGAACGGCGCGTGACGTTCACCGCCGAACTCGACGACTTGAAAGGCAGCGACGTGTTCGTGGTGGCGGTGCCGACGCCGATCGACGAACACAAGCGTCCCGACCTGACCGCCCTGAAGGCCGCGAGCCGCATGGTCGGCGAGGTGCTCCAACCCGGCGGTCTCGTGATCTTCGAATCCACCGTCTATCCCGGCGCGACCGAGGAGGTCTGCGTGCCATTGATCGAGGAGGCATCGGGGCTCAAGTACAACTGGCATTTCTTCGTCGGCTACAGCCCGGAGCGGCTCAATCCGGGCGACCCGTTTCACCGTCTGGCCAAGGTGGTCAAAGTCACGTCCGGGTCGACACCGCGGACCGCGAAGTTCGTCGACGCCCTCTACGGGGAAATCATCGAAGCCGGGACTTTCCCCGTCGCCGATCTGCGCACGGCCGAGGCCGCCAAGATCATCGAGAACACCCAGCGCGACCTCAACATCGCGCTGGTCAACGAGTTCGCCATGATCTTCGACCGGCTGGGCATAGACACCGGGGCCGTGCTCGACGCGGCCGGCACCAAGTGGAACTTCCTGCCCTTCACTCCCGGGCTCGTGGGCGGGCACTGCATCGGCGTCGACCCGTACTACCTGACCCACAAGGCCGAGGAGGCCGGTCACCACACCGAGTTGATACTCGCCGGGCGCCGAATCAACGACGCCATGGCGGAATACGTCGCGGGACGCGTCGTGCGGCTGATGCAACGGCACGACATCGCGCCCGCCGGTTCGCGCATCCTGGTTCTCGGCCTCACCTTCAAGGAGAACTGCCCCGACGTGCGCAACACCAAGGTCGTCGACCTGGTCGGCGCCCTCGAGGGCCACGGCGCCGAGATCCACGTGCACGATCCGTGGGTCCACGCCAACGACGTTCCCGACGGCATTCGGGTGATCGGCAAACCCGAACCCGGCACCTACGACGCGATTGTCGGCGCCGTCAGGCACACCGACTTTCTCCACTTCCGCGATGGCGTCCGGTCCTTCGGACGGTCGCCCTGCGTGGTATTCGACGTCAAGCAGCTATGGCCCGCCGACGTGTCGGACGAGCGACTGTGAACGGTCAACAGACGTGGACCCGGAGGGGACGGGCCCAGGAGTCTGCGCCGCGGCACCGGCGCGCAAGCGCCGTTGATGGGCGCGGAGTCCTGGGGCGGTGGGGGCTGGGGC
>JAPPKV010000363.1 GCA_028819775.1 Gammaproteobacteria bacterium
TGCCGTCGGGAATGCGAGACCGAGCTCGCACGATCCGCCTGAAACACGACGCGGCCCACGACAGCGTCGGCCGGTTGCGGCGCGGCCATCGTCACGCATCCAATCCCCTCGAAGCACCGGGTGCGACACATCCCATGGTCCGGCCACACCCCGAAAACGGCACCGAAGCGCTGTTCCTGGGTCGCCGTCAGGACGCCTACGTGGAAGGTCTTCCGCTTGCCGAGAGCGAAGCCTTCCTGGATGAAGTCTGGCGCTACGTCGCGCTTCCCGACGCGGTCTGGACGCAGCGGTGGCAGGTCGGCGACCTGCTCATCTGGGACAACCGCAGCGTCATGCACCGTCGTGCCGCCTTCGACCCGGGCGCCCGTCGTCTGATGAGACGCACGCAGGTTCGCCCGGCGACGACCCCGTAGGGGCGGCTATCGTCCGAAGGGCGCGCCCCCGCCCGCGCCTGCCATTGTCGTTGCCATGGAACGGGACGGGACAACGCCGCCAGACGGCTCGTGCCTCACCGTCCGGCCCCAGCCCCCACTGCCCCAGGACTCCGCGACCTGCAACGGCACTCCGTGCCGTTTCTGCGTCGCCGAGTCCTGGGCCCGTCCCCTACGGTGTTCCCGATGCATCGGCGACTCGCGTCGTTGTTCTGGTCTACAATCGACGCATCGTTGACGACTTTGCATGCGGAGAATGCGGACCATTCTCCCAACGTCTCGTCAGCGACGCGCAGGCGCGTAGCTCAGTTGGTTAGAGCGCTACCTTGACATGGTAGAGGTCGTTGGTTCGACTCCAATCGCGCCTACCACATCCGACAGGCCCGGTCGTGGGGGCGGGCCGTGATCGGTTCATCGCGATGGGCCGTGCCCGTGATCGGCGTGATCCAACGCTATGCGTGGGTACTGGCCGAACTTCAGAGACTCGCAAGAAACTGGGCGTCGTAGATTGGCCAGGTCTCAACCTGGGCGAATGAGCCCCCGGCGGAACCGGTCAGCTTGATCGCCCGTTGCGGCGAGTAGCGATCGATGTACGACCGCAGACTCCGTGCCTGGGTGCGGCTACCACTTTTCACCTCGACCGGAACGATGCGCCCGCCCCGGTCACGGTGTAGGAACTCGATTTCGGCGCGCGCTTCGTACCAACCGAAAGTGGGGTGACCCACATGTGCTGCAAGCTCGGTCTGGACGAAGTTCTCGGCGACATAGCCCTTGTAGGTGACCCGTTGGTCATGTTGTTCGGCGTACGTCATGCCGAGCATGTGGCCAAGCAATCCAACATCGAAAAGGTAGAGGCGGAAGCGGTTGGGCTTCGCGAGAGCCGCCAAAGGGGATTGGGGTCTGCCCTCGATCGGAAAACACTTCCAGACGAGGCGAGCATGTTCCAGCCAATCTATGGGACCCACTAGGTCGCGGTAGCGTTGCTTTTGCGGCACCACGCCCTTGAACCGGTAGCGCTGAACAGAGCCTTCCCGATGGGCGGCCAGTTGTACGGGAACGCTGTCGAACACTCGTTCGATGTGTTGGGCATCGAGTTTGCCAGCGTACTTGCCGAAATCGCGCCGATAGCCGTCAAGTAGATGGCGGTGGATCCGTCCGACGGTCTCGACGCGGGCCATCAGGCTTGCGTCTTCCAACCACGTCGCGACGGCTTCGGGCATTCCGCCGACGAAGTAGTAGTCAAGAAGGAGCGCCCACAGGTTCCGATGTACCGTGGCGGTCCGTCTGTTGGCGATGGTCGTGGCGGTTGCGCAGCGCTGGCCGCCGGACTGGCTGTGGTGAGCGCGGTAGGCCGCTAGCAGCGCTGTCCGGCCCGCAGCCATCAGGAACTCCTCGAAGCAGAGCGGGAAGAGATCGAGTTTTTCGACCTTGCCGACCGGAAAAGACCTCAACAGCCCGATGTTCGATCCGGAGGCGCAGACGAATGCCTTGGGGAGGCGTTCCGCGAAGTACTTGAGCGAATCCACAGCCCGTTGGCACTCGCCGATCTCATCGAAGAAGATCAGGTCGTGCGCAAGATCGATGTTGTCGTTCAACTCGATTTCCGCCTTCTCGATGATCGCCTCGGGTGCTAGGCTCTCGGCGAACAGATCTGCGAGGCGTGGCTCCGCGCGGAAATCCAACCAGTGGACCTTGCGGAACTCTCTCGGCCCGAAGGACTTGCCGATCAGCCAGGATTTCCCGACCTGTCGTGCGCCGTCGATCAGGATTGGCTTGCGCACTGCGCGTCGTTTCCATTCGACAAGATCGTTGTAGGCGAGGCGAGGCAGGCCAAGCTGCGAGACGGGCGAGTCCTTTAGAGGCGGTTTTATGCGCATAAAAATGGGACACGAATACAGTTTAATGCGCATAATAGCGCCAAGATGGTCCGTTGTCGTGCGGAATGACGGAGGAGTCAACGCCCATCCGAGATGCACCCGGATCGTGGGCCGTTAATGGACCACGCGATCAACCGTCTGGTTCTTTAGCCGAGACGGATACAAGCGACGGCGAATAGCGATGCAGCCAACCGAGCAGGTGTTCAACGGCGACCCCTCGCGGGACCTTGCCGCCGCGTTTGAGGAGCATCATCGGCGCGTATTCCGTGCCGCGTTCCGCGTTACCGGCAGCATTGACGATGCCGAGGATGTACTGCAGACCGTATTCCTGAACATGATGAAGCGCGAGTCCAACGCCGGCGTCGACTTGGGCAACGACCCCAAGAGCTACCTGTGCCGTGCGGCGGTCAACCCCGCCCTGGACCTGTTGCGCACCCCTAAACGCAAGAAGGCCCACGAGCCCG
>JAPPKV010000112.1:0-2411 GCA_028819775.1 Gammaproteobacteria bacterium
CTGAATTACTACGCCGGTTTTGCAGGCGTCAAAGCGGCCATTACCCAGCCGAAATTCGCCGCCCTGGTCGCCGAAAACTGCCCCGACCTGCAATGGCTTGCCGTGACCGAATCGGACGCCGGCATCCCCGCCAGCGCCACCGTCGCCCCGGATCAGGCATTCGCGGCTCTGCACGCCGATTCCGAACCGCCCGACCGGGTCGTCGACCCGACAGCGCCGCTGTGCGTGATGTACACATCCGGTACCACATCCCGGCCGAAGGGCGTGGTCTGGACCCACGCCAACGGGCTGTGGGCTGCCCGCGCCGGCGCCTTCAGCGAAGGACTGTTGTCGACCGACGTGCACCAGACGATGCTGCCGCTGTTCCACATGAACGCCATGTCCTGCCAGGTACTGGCGTCCTTGTGGGTGGGCAGCACAGTCGTGCTGCAACCCCGGTTCTCGGCAAGCCGGTTCTGGGACGTGGCCCTGCGGCACGGCTGCACCTGGAGTTCAGTCGTGCCCTTCTGCGTGAACGCGATAAAGGGTCAGGAGGTGCCGGAGCACCGGTTCCGAACCTGGGGCGTGGGCATCAACGGCATTTACGACAGGAAATTCAAGGTTCGCTCGCTGGGCTGGTGGGGCATGACCGAAACCGTGAGTCTGGGAATCGTGGGTTCGGTGCTCCACGAGGACACCCCCTTCACATTGGGGCGCCCGTCACCGCTCTACGAGATCGCCGTTCTCGCCCCGGACGGAGCCGGCGTGAAACCGGGAGAAGCCGGCGAACTGCGCATCCGCGGCATTCCCGGCGTTTCCATCTTCGATCGCTACCTGAACAACGAGGCGGTCACGGAGTCGAGTTTCGACGACGCGGGCTTCTTCATCACCGGCGACCGGGTACGGGCGAACCCCGATGGCACCCTGTCGTTCGAAGACCGGATCAAGGACATGCTCAAGGTCGGGGGCGAAAACGTCAGCGCCGCCGAAGTCGAACGGGTGATTCAATCGCTGCCGGGCGTCTCCGAGGCCGCGGTCGTGGCAAAGCCAGACAGGATGCTGAACGAAGTGCCGGTAGCCTTCGTGCTCGCAGGCGGTGAACAAGACCCCACGAAACTCAAAAGCGAGATCGAAGCCGCCTGCGAACGCTCCCTGGCGGACTTCAAACGGCCCCGGGAAGTGCGGATCGTCGACTCGCTGCCACGGGCCAATCTAGAAAAGATCGCGAAAGCGAAACTGCGCGAACGACTGCTTGGGGAAGCCGGGTAACTCGCATGGAATGTGTATTTGAGGTGCTCTGGCCAGATCCCTAGCTCGGGTCTTTCGGCACCATTCCCGAGACGAACGCCGCCCTGAGGTCAAGCCAAGGACCGGGATTGCCAACGCAAAGTGGCAACGCGCTCGCCAACGCGCCCGCGGCCAATAATTGACTGGTCAATTGAATACGCGGTACTCTACGCGCCATGACGACTGACACGACTCCCGCAATTCGCATTGATCCCGAAACGGGTCTCAAACTGTTCAACACCCGAGCTAAGACAGCATCGGCAAAGATTGCCGGCAAGGGCTACGGCGTCGTCGAGAACGCTGAATACGTGACGTTGCCAGCGTTCAACGCGGACGCGGCGTATGACGACCAAGCCAAGGCGCAAATCCGGGATTTCAACGAAGCGCGGCGCGGCGCCGACGACTACATGGCGATGGAGGGCAAATTCGCCCGCTACCTCGAGGACCACTATGCCACGGCACGGGTCGAACGCGACGCCCTTACCGACGGGTGCGAGACGCTGGTGGTGGGTGCCGGATTCTCCGGGCTCCTGCTATGGTACAGGCTCCGCCAAGCGGGGTTCAAGGACGTGCGTTTCTGCGAGAAGGGCGGTGACGTCGGCGGCACTTGGTACTGGAACCGCTATCCGGGCGTTGCCTGTGACGTGGAGTCCTACTCCTACCTGCCGCTGCTCGATGAGATGGGGTACTTTCCCACCAAGAAGTTCGCCTCGGGCTTCGAGATCTTCGAGTACTGCCAGACGATGGCCACCCGCTTTGGCTTCTACGACCACTGCCTGTTCCACACCGAGATGACCGCGGCGGAGTGGGACGACGACGCTGAACGCTGGACCGTGCGCACCGACCGCGGCGATGCGATGCGGGCCCGATTCCTGGTTCTGGCCAACGGGACCCTCACCACCCCGCGGCTGGCGCGCATCAAGGGCATGGAAAAGTTCGCCGGGGAGTCGTTCCATACCGCCCGCTGGGACTACGACGTGGAATTGGCCGGCAAGCGCATCGGCATCATCGGCACCGGCGCGACCGCCGTGCAGGCTATCCCTGAGGTCGCGAAGACTGCCGGGCACCTCTATGTCTTTCAACGCACGCCTTCCACCATCGATGTGCGCGACCAGCGCGACACCACGCCCGAAGAGATCGAGGCG
>JAPPKV010000112.1:2421-2771 GCA_028819775.1 Gammaproteobacteria bacterium
AAGAGTGGAAGAACGAACCCGGCTGGGCGCGCCGCCGCCGCGAACGGTTTTCCACGCTGATCGGCCGCAGGGCGCTGAAGGCCAATGACGCGTACCTCTCCGGCAAGGCCGCACGCCCGAAGCGGCGGCTTTACGGCGACGGCCCCCGTCTGAGCGCCGAGGAGCTCCTCCAGCGCGAGCTCGAGACGAGCTTCCGCATCATGGAGCAGATCCGCGATCGAGTCGATGCGATGGTCAACGACCCCAAGACCGCTGCGGCGATGAAGCCCTACTACCCCTACGGCTGCAAGCGGCCGAACTTCCACGACGAATATCTGCCCACGTTCAATGAGCCGCACGTCACCTTGGTT
>JAPPKV010000129.1 GCA_028819775.1 Gammaproteobacteria bacterium
ACATATGACGCGTCGCTGGTCCGGCGCGTGCTGCTCGAAGCGATGCAGCCCTGGTCGCAAAGCACCGCCGGGCATCTGGCGTCCTCCATGCGCATGTATCTCCGGTTCCTGGTCTCGGAGGGCAGCGTCGCCGCCACGCTGATCGCGGCCGTGCCGTCGGCGCCCCAAAGGCGCTTGTCCAGTTTGCCGCGGTACATCTCGCCCGAGGATGTCGAGCGTGCCATCGCCAGCTGCGGGGAGAATCCGGCCGGCATGCGCGACCGGGCGATTCTGCTCCTTCTTGCCCGGCTTGCGCTGCGGGCGGGCGACATAACCGACCTGTGCCTCGGGGACATCGACTGGGACAGGGCCGAGATCCGTGTCGCGGGAAAGTCGCGCCGGCAAACGGCTCTCCCGTTGCCGCAGGATGTTGGCGATGCCCTGCATGCCTACATTGCCAGGGTTCGGCCCGTGATCGATGAAGACAAGGTCTTCCTCCGTACCATGGCCCCGGCGCGCGCCCTCGCAAATCCAGGTGTCGTCAGCAATATTGCGAAACGCGCGCTCGACCGTGCCAGCGTCAGGACTTTCGCAGGACGCGGGGCGCATGTGTTTCGTCACAGCCAGGCCACGGGACTGCTTCGCTCGGGAGCCGATCTCGATGTCATCCAGGCCCTTCTGCGCCACGCCTCACCGAGCACCACCGCGATCTATGCCAAGACGGACACGGTCATGCTGCAGGAGGTCGCCCAGCCCTGGATCGGGGGGAGCGGCCAATGACCACCAGCATCAGCGATCATGTCGCGCGCTTTGTCGCAATGAAACAGGCGCTCGGCTATCGATTCACGCAAAACGAACGCATTCTCAAGAGGTTCGCGCGTTTCGCCGAGGCCCGGGGCGAGACCTTCATCCGGGCCGCAACCGTCCTCGAATGGGCATCGGCATCACAAACGGCATCACGGACCACGAAGGTCAGATTGTTGCGTTTCGTGCGCGATTTTGCCCTCTGGCTGCACGCAGAGGACGACCGTCACGAAGTGCCGCATCGCGATGCACTGGGCCGCCGGTCCTCGTGGAGACCGCGACCATACCTGATATCGGTTCCGGACATCCGGAAGCTGCTGGACGCCGCACTGTCCCGGGGCCCGGCCGGGACCATCGCGCCGCTGACCTGGCATTACATGTTCGGTCTCATGGCCGCGACCGGCCTGCGCATCGGCGAGGCGCTCGCATTGACACTGGATGACATCACCGATGACGGTGTCGTCATCCGGGACACGAAGTTCGGAAAGACAAGACTGGTCGTGCTGCACCCCACCAGCCGGGAGGCCCTGGATCTCTACCTGGCGGCACGGCTCAAGGAGAGAACTCCGGACCGGCATCTGTTCGTGATCGCAACCGGCCGCCCACCCCGTCGTGAACACGCGGACAATGTGTTCCGCGAGCTTGCGGAACAGGTTGGCCTGCGAAAACCCGGCGCGAAACGCGGACCGACCCCGCACTCGCTGCGGCATTCATTTGCCGTCAGGTCCCTCGAGAACCTGCCGCCCGGCACCAAACCCGGCCGCCACATGCTCGCCCTCGCCACCTACCTAGGCCATGCCGAATTCATGAGCACCCATTGGTACCTGGAAGCAACCCCGATCCTGCTGCGCGGCATCGCCGCGGCCACCGAGCAGGCTCATGGCAATGGAGGATCCCATGACTGATCTTGCCCCCCATCTCTCCACTTTCCTGCAGGTCTACCTGCCCAACGAACGCCGCTTCAGCCTCCACACCCTGCAGAGCTATACCGAATGCTTCCGACTGCTTGTGGTCTTTGCATCGGAGCGCCTCGGGACCCGTCCCTCCAGGCTGATGATCGAGCATTTCACGGTCCCGCTCCTGACGGCGTTCCTCGATCACCTGGAGACGAACCGGAAGAACAGCATCGCGACGCGCAACGTTCGTCTGGCCGCCATAAAATCCTTCTATCGCTATCTGGAATACCAGGTTCCGGGATGCCTCGAACTGGCTTTGCAGGTGCGCGCCATCCCGGCGAAGATCGCCGACAAGCCGTTGATCGACTGGCTCGGACAGACCGAGATCCAGGCCATCCTGAATGCGCCCGATCCCTCGACACTTCCCGGTCTGCGCGACCGCGCGATGCTGCATCTGTGCTATGCGGCCGGGCTGAGGGTGTCGGAGCTGACCACGCTCACACTCGACAGCCTGTCCGGTCCCGGACTCGAAACCATCCGCATCATGGGCAAGGGACGGCGCGAACGGGAATTGCCGCTCTGGAAGGAAACCAGGACCGTTCTCGACCAGTGGCTCAATGTCCGGCCGGCGCTCAACAGCCGCACCCTGTTCCTCAATGCACGCGGAGGGGCGATGAGCACGGACGGTTTCTCCTACATCCTCAGGCGTCATGCCGCCACCGCGGCCGAAACCGTTCCCTCGATCCGGGACAAGCGGGTGACCCCGCACGCGCTGAGACATTCAGCGGCCATGGCGATTCTGCATGCCACCGGCGACATCCGAAAGGTCTCACTCTGGCTTGGTCACGCAACGCTCGCGAGCACCGAGATGTATCTCCATGCGAGCCCAGTTGAGAAGCTGGAGATCCTCAAGGCAACCGCACCCCCGTCGATCAGGCCCGGTGTCTTCCCTGGTGTCAGCGACAGCCTGATGGAACTGCTGAACGGCAAGTGACGCCAAAAATTAATGCCGCGTAAAATCGACCCTGAATCCCGTTGATTCAACGCTCTGCCGCGGCGCACTCAGCATTACTGAGTTGTCGGCATTA
>JAPPKV010000460.1 GCA_028819775.1 Gammaproteobacteria bacterium
ACACCAGGGAGATCGAGTTGTTCGAGACGATGCTGCCGTTCCCCGAGCAGTCGCCGACCGGACACCGGGCCGAGATCTACGTCATGGCGTTTGCCGAGGCGGCCTATTTTCGAATCGGGGGCGCGGTGACGTGGCTGCGGGGGGAATCCACCGGTGGCAGGCTGCCGGACTCGGGCGTCGTGCCGCCGTGGTGCACCAACCTGCTGGCGTTTCGAATGCCCCGGATCACACGTTGAAGCGGAAGTGGACGACGTCGCCATCCCGGACGACGTAGTCCTTGCCCTCTAGTCTTCGCCGCCCGGCCTCCCGCGCCCCCGACTCGCCACCGTGGGCGATGTAGTCGTCGTACGAGACCACCTCCGCTCGGATGAAGCCGCGCTCGAAATCCGTGTGGATGACGCCCGCCGCCTGGGGCGCGAGCGTTCCCACGGGTACGGTCCAGGCCCGGGCTTCCTTTGGCTCCGCCGTGAAATAGTGGTGCAGGTCGAGAAGGCGATAGCCCGCACGGACAACCCGGTCGAGGCCGGGTTCGTCGAGACCTAGATCTTCGAGGAACTCGTCCCGGTCGGCGTCGTCCAGTTCGCTGATCTCGGCTTCGATCTTGGCGCACACCGGTACCACGACGGCGTCTTCCGACGCCGCGCGCGTCGCCACGGCGGTGAGCATCGGGTTGTCCTCGAAGCCGTCCTCGGCGACGTTCGCAACGTACATCACGGGCTTCTGCGTAATGAAATGGCACTCGCGAAGCAGGCCGAGTTCGTGGCTCGGGAGTCCCATCGCGCGAACCGGTTTGCCGGCTTCGAGGCTGGAACGCACCCGGTCGAGAAGGGCGACCAGCACCCGGGCATCCTTGTCGCCGGCGTTGGCTATGCGGCGGTTTCGGTCGTGAACCCGTTCGGCCGTTTCGAGATCGGCGAGCGCGAGTTCGATGTCGATGATGTCGATGTCCCCGCCGGGGTCGACGCCGCCCGAGACATGGGCGATGTTGTCGTCCTCGAAACATCGTACGACGTGGGCGAGGGCGTCGGTTTCGCGGATGTGGGCGAGGAACTGGTTGCCGAGCCCCTCGCCGTTGGCGGCGCCCGCCACCAGTCCGGCGATGTCGACGAATGCCATGGCGCTGGGTACGACCCGCGCCGGCTTGACGATCTCGGCGATGCGGTCGAGGCGTGGATCGGGAACCGGTACGACCCCGGTGTTCGGTTCGATGGTGCAAAACGGGAAGTTCTCGGCGTCGACGGAGGCCCGGGTCAAGGCGTTGAACAGCGTCGACTTGCCGACGTTGGGAAGGCCCACGATGCCGCAGTTGAATCCCATTGCTACTCGCTTCGGTCCGGCGCGTGGAACAGGTTCATGGCCTGCTGCAAGTCTCCTTCGAGTACCAGGTCGAGGACTTCGTCGGACAACCACGCGGCCTGCGTGGCGGCTTCGCGATCGGCGGGGGGCATGGCGCCGCGGGTTAGATAGGCAACCATCTCGTCGGCGTTGCCGGGATGTCCGATGCCGATCCGCAACCGGGCGAAACTCCGGTCGTTGCCCAGCGCCGCGATCACGCTCTTCAAGCCGTTGTGGCCGTTGTGACCGCCGCCGTCCTTCAATCGGCACCTGCCGACCGGGAACGCCACCTCATCGTAGGCGATCAGTATTTCAGTCGGTACGATCTTGTAGAACCCCGCCACGGCGCTGACGGCTTCGCCGGAAAGGTTGACGTAGGTGGTTGGAACGAGGAGGCGGACATCGCGCCCGAGCATGTCGCCGCGGCCGACTGCGCCCTTGGACTTGCGGTCCTCTGCCAGGTGGATGCCGAAGCGTCGGGCAAGCGACTCAAGCCAGTCGGCGCCGATGTTGTGGCGGGTGCGGGCGTAGCGGGCACCCGGATTGCCGAGCCCGGCGATGAGGCGTATGGCCACGGCGAACTCTCACGCTGCCGATCAGGACGCGTCTTCCTGGGGCGACTCTTCGTCGGCGTCGTCTTCTTCGGGGCCAATGTCGGCGCCGCTCTCGACGTCGTCCGTGGTCCCGCCACGCCTTGCCGCCACGCTGGCGACGGGAGTGTCGTGGTCATCGCCTAGTCCGAGCGCGACGATCGACACGCCGTCCGGTAGTTCGAGATCGGATAGGTGAATGGATGAGCCCACACCCAGATCGGCGACATCGACCGCGATGAACTCCGGAAGGTCCCGCGGCAGACAGCTAACCTCGACCTCGATGAGGTTGTGGGCTATGCGACCGCCGCCAAGTTTGACGCCGACGCACCGGTCTTCGTTGATGTAGTGCAACGGGACATGCATTTGCACAGGCATGTTCTCTTGAATCCGAAGAAAATCGATGTGCTGCACCCGGTCCGTTGCCGGATGGCGTTGCACCTCCCGGAGCACGCAGGCCTGGGTCTTGTCGCCCACCGAGAGTTCGAGGATCTGCGAGAAGAACGCCTCCCCCTGCATGGCCTTCGAGAGATCACGGTGCGCGACCGACAGATGCACCGGATCCACGCCGCCCCCGTAGAGAATGCCCGGCACCTTGTCCGACAAGCGGCGCAGCCGACGGCTGGCGGCCTTGCCCAGTTCTTCGCGGAACTCCGCTTGTAGCACGATCTGTTCGCTCATGTCCTCTCCGAGTCGGATGCGTGTCGGCGCACCTTTCGGCGCCTTCGGCTTGGCCGCGGGCGCTTCCGGCGCCTTCGGCGCTTGGCCGCAGGCGCTCTTTCGGCGCCTCCGGCGCTAGGCCGCGGGCGCTGATCAATGGCTGGGGCGGCAGGATTCGAAC
>JAPPKV010000285.1 GCA_028819775.1 Gammaproteobacteria bacterium
CCTACGAAGCGTTGATCCTGGCCTCCATCATCGAGAAGGAAACCGGGTTTCAACCCGATCGCGCCCGCATTTCGGGGGTGTTCGTACGTCGTCTGGCAAAAGGCATGCGGCTGCAGTCCGATCCCACGGTGATCTACGGCCTCGGTGACGAATTCGACGGCAACCTGACCCGTCGGATGCTGAAGAAAGACGGGCCGTACAACACGTACCGTCGATACGGGCTCCCGCCGACGCCAATCGCGCTGCCGGGGAGTGCGGCCATCGAAGCAGCGCTGAACCCCGACGACGGCGAGGACCTGTATTTCGTTGCCCGCGGCGACGGCACCAGCGAGTTCTCGAGGACCTTGGAAGAGCACAACGAGGCGGTTGCCCGCTACCAGCGGAGATGACGCGTTTTGTCGAGGGGACGTTTCATCACCATCGAGGGAGGCGAGGGCGCCGGAAAGAGCACCAATGCCGAGGTGGTGCGGCGCGTGCTGGAGCGGCATGGCTTCGATGTACTGGCGACGCGGGAACCGGGGGGCACGCCGCTGGCGGAGGAGATCAGATCGGTCCTATTGGGGCCCCGCGACGAAGCCGTCGATCCGATGGCCGAGACGATGCTGATTTTCGCTGCCCGTGCTCAGCATGTCGCCCGGGCGATCGAGCCCGCATTGCGCGCCGGTCGCTGGGTGCTGTGCGAGCGATTCACGGACTCCACGTTTGCCTACCAGGCCGGCGGAAGAGGCGTGGCGGCCGAGGCGGTGGCGAAGCTGGCGGAGCTCGCCCACCCCGGTCTATGGCCGGACCTCACGCTTTACCTGGACGCGGCGCCGGATGCGGCGATGACGCGGATATCGACGCGCAGTCTCGACCGGTTCGAACGCGAGCGCCGGGATTTCTTCGATCGGGTTCGTGAGGCCTACGCGGCCCGAGCCCGGGAACGCCCGCACATCGTGCGCATCGATGCGAACCGCGATCTGGTGTCCGTGCAGCGGGAGATCGTACGTGCGGTCGAGGGATTCCTTTCGATACACAGGAAGGCATGAACGAGCCGCCGTGGCTGTCGAGCGCCTTGGCGAACGTTCGCGGGATGGGCGCCCGCCTTCCCCATGCCTTACTCATCCATGGTCCGCCGGGGTGGGGCGCTGAACGCGTGGCGAATGCCCTGGCGCTCGATCTCATGCATCTCGATCCAGACCGTGACGCCCGGGGCGTGGCGCATCCGGACCTGCGCTGGCTGCAGCCGGAGGATGGCATCATCAAGGTCGATGCCATCCGGGAGATCGTCGACTTCCTTGTCCAGACTCCCCAGGCGGCGGGACGCAAGATTGCCGTCATCGAGGATGCCGACCGCATGAACCTCAACGCGGCGAATGCCCTACTCAAGTCGCTGGAGGAACCGCCCCGGGAGAGCTTCATCGCGCTGTCCACGAGCGCCCCTGAACAACTGCTGCCGACAGTCCGAAGTCGGTGCCAGGAGATCCGCATCAGGCGCGGCGGGAACGACGACGTACGGGATTGGCTGATCGGGGCCGGCGTCGATCTAGAACGGGCGGGCTTCTGGGCCGTCGAATACGGCGGGGCGCCCTTCGCCATCGCAATGGCTGCGGAACAGGATAAAGCACCGCTGTGGGGCTCGTTGCAGAAGGCTGCACGGTCTCCCGCGGCCGCCCGGGCCATCGGCGAGGCCCTTCGCGCAGAGGATCTCGTCGATCTTCTCGAGCGGTGGCTGCGAATCACCCATTGGCTGATGAGGCAAATGGCCGTTCCCGGTCGCATGGCCGTTCTTGACTTCGCCAGCGAAGTTCAAAACGTCCGGCGGGCGGCGATTGTCAACACCGGGTTGAACCGCACCATGCAGTTGCATCGCCTGCTTCTGCTTTGGGCCGAACTATGGCGACATGCATCGGTCCCCGCCACGCCGAAGTCGGACTAGACGGCTCCCGGGCGCTCAGAGCGTGTAGGTGTCCTCGATCCCGTCCGGGTGGTCTGCCAGACAGGCCGCAATACGCTGGCGAACCACGTCGTCGTGGTCACCGAACTGCACACCGATACCCTGCGGCTTGCCGCCTGACGCGCCGCCGGAGGTGATCCAGACGACGCGACCGGCCAGGGGTAGTCCGCGTGCATCCTGCATCAGGCGGAGCAGGACGAATACCTCTTCGCCAAGGCGATAGCGACGAGGCGTCGGGATAAACAGCCCGCCGTTGACGATGAACGGCATATGCGCCGCCCTCAACGCGTTGGCATCCTCCATTGCCACCGACAGCAGGGCGGAGTCCCGATCTTCGTTCGACATCGTTTCGCTACTTTCCGAGTGCAGAGGTGGATAGCAGACCACGCGGAATGCCCCGCCCGATACGGAAAGGGTCCCGCGCCAGTGGCAGCATTCGCTGCGACTTAGTGTGCGAAAAACGCCACTGGCGGTCTTGAGCGGTTTCGATCTTCACAATTGAGCGAAGTCTGGGCCGAGCGCGTAGGGCGACGCTATCGCGCCCGCCGGGGCGTGCCGTCGCCCGCGCATGGGACGGGACAACGCCGACGGCTTGTCGGTTTGACGTGGCGACTCGCTGGGATCAGTCGAGCGCTTCGAATACCGGCCGCGTCAGATTCTCGACCCCATCCGAAGTGACCAGCACGTTGTCCTCGATCCGGATGCCACCGCAGGGCATCAGCGTCTCCAACTTGGGCCAGTTGACGTCGCGACCGGCATCGGACTCGGCCAGATCCTTGAGCAGACTCGGGATGAAGTAGATGCCCGGCTCCACGGTGAACA
>JAPPKV010000207.1 GCA_028819775.1 Gammaproteobacteria bacterium
CGCGAGCCCTGATGTCCGCGGCCCCGGTCCACGATCCGGAACTCGAGGCGGCCCGTGAGCGGATCATCCTCACCGGCGACGTGCCGAGCCCGGCGGATCCGCCGCCGGGTTGCCGATTCAACACCCGATGTCCGATGGCCACACCCGAGTGTTCGGTTCGGGAACCCGAATGGCGGGAGTTGCGGCCGGGTCACCGGGTTGCATGTCACTATGCGGGGGACGCTTGAGATGCCCGCCGTCACGAAAACAGGAGAACCAGGATGACTTCCATGCACCGCTCACCTAAAAACCACGCTGGGTCGCACAACCGGTTTGTGACGATTAGCCTGGCGACGATGCTGGTTGCGGGCTGCGGTCCGGACGAGATCGTGGAGGAATTCGTTGTCCCCGAACCGGTTGAGAACCGGCACGCCAACATCCTCTACTGGCAGGCGGTGTCTACCATGAACCCTTACCTCTCGGGTGGTACGAAGGAGATCGAGGCGGCGTCGCTGGTCGTGGAGCCGCTGGCGAACTACGACGACAACGGCGAGATGGTCCCGGTGTTGGCTTTGGAGATTCCCACCCTTGAAAACGGCGGCGTTTCCGAAGATCTCAAGAGCATTACCTGGAAGTTGAAACCCGACGTGGTGTGGGCTGATGGCACGCCCTTCACGGCCCGGGACGTCGTATTCACGGGAGAGTACTGCTTGCACGAGGAAGTCGGTTGCAGCGCCGACGCCTCCTTCACGGAGGTGCAGACAGTCGAGGCGATTGATGACCTCACGGTGCGCGTGGTGTTCAACGTGCCCAAACCGTTCCCCTATGGACCCTTCGTCGGTGCCGTCACCCCGATCATCCAGTACGAGCAGTTCAAGCACTGCATGGGTCTGCGGGCACCGGAATGCACGGTGGAGAACTTCGGTCCCGTCGGCACGGGCCCGTTCAAAGTCGACGAGTTCCGAGCCAACGACGTGATCAGCTACTCCGCCAACGAACGCTACCGCGAGCCTGGCAAACCCTGGATGAAAACCGTGACGTTGAAAGGCGGCGGCGATGCCGCCTCCGCCGCGCGCGCGGTGCTCGAGACGGGCGAATACGACTACGCATGGAATCTGCAGGTGGAACCCGAAATCCTCGAACAGATGATGGCTGCCGGCGAAGGGGAAGTCGTCGTTGGGTTCGGTACCAACGTCGAGCGGCTGGTAGTGAACCAGACGAATGCGGACTCGAGCCTTGGGCCGGAGCGACGCTCGCTGCACCTCGACGGCACCAATCCTCATCCGTTCCTGTCGGACCCCGTTGTGCGTCATGCGCTGGCCTTGGCCATCAACCGCGACGTGTTGATCGAAACGGGCTACGGCCCCACTGGACGAGTAACCTGCAACATCGTGCCGGCACCGGCCGAATTCGCCTCGACCGCCAATGAAGACTGCCGGGTGGCGGATCCCGAAGAGGCGAACCGGATCCTCGACGAGGCTGGGTGGGAGCGCGGCGAGGATGGTGTGCGGTCCAAGGACGGCATCCGGCTGTCGTTGCTTTACCAGACCTCCACCAATTCCGTCCGCCAAGGCACCCAGGCGTTGATCAAGCAGATGTGGCAGGAGATCGGCGTCGAGACCGAGTTGCGCAACATCGACGGGGGCGTGTTCTTCGGGGGCGATCCGGCGAGCCCCGACACCTACCAGAAGTTCTATGCCGACATCGAGATGTACACCAGCAACTTTCAGGGCACCGACCCGGAACTCTACATGGCGGCATGGACGTGCGACGAGGCTCCGGGTCCGGACAATCAGTGGCTCGGTACCAACATGTCGCGCGGGTGTTCCGCGGAGTTCGACGCCTTGGTCGAACGCCTGGCGGTGACCCCCTACGGCGAGGAACGCTACGAGATCGCGAAACGCATGAACGATATCGTGGTGCAGAACCAGTTCCTGATTCCCTTGGTCTGGCGCGCCACCGCTTCCGCGCGTTCGAAGTCGCTCAAGGGCGTACGCATCAACCCGTGGGATTCGGAATTGTGGAACATCGAGGATTGGCATCGCTAGCGCGCCCTGATTCGCGGGGGCGAACCGGCATCGCCACACAAACTTCGGCCCGATGATCCGCTACATTACTCGTCGCCTCTTGTTCGCGGTGCCGACGCTCGTCGCGATCAGTTTCGTGGTTTTCGCGCTCCTCGACCTGGCGCCCAGCGACCCGACCGGCCAGTTGCCGCTCACCATCCCGCCAGAAGTGCGGGCCCAGATCCGCGAGTCGTTCGGCCTCGATGAACCGTTCCTCGTCCGTTACGGGAAATGGATGGAGCAGTTCTTCGTCAACGAACCGCTGAACCTGATCGAGCAGGCCTTCGGGATCGAGATCGGCAACTCGAGCGAGCGGTTTCGTGTGATCTCGTACGCGACGCGGAGTCCCGTGGTGGACATCATCGCCGAGCGGATGCCGCAGACCTTGTGGGTCGTTGGCCTGTCGTACGTGGTCGGCATACTAATCGCACTGCCCATCGGGATCGTCTCGGCCTACCGGCAGTACTCGTGGTTCGACCAGGTGGGCACGTTCGTGTCCATGGTGGGATTCTCGGTCCCGACCTTCTTCACCGGTCTCGTCGCGATCATCCTGTTCAGCGTGATGCTCGAGTGGCTGCCGTCGATCTACGACACCACGCACCGGGTCACCGATCTGGCGAGCTTCTGGGTGCAGATCAAGCAGATCATCATGCCGGTGATGGTGCTGGCGTTCTACAACGCCGCCCAACTGAGCCGCTTCAT
>JAPPKV010000001.1:0-781 GCA_028819775.1 Gammaproteobacteria bacterium
GAAGGTTCTCAAGGAGGAGTTCGGCAAGGGCAACGAGTTCTGCCGGAAGATCACCTCGAAGACGACCGGAATCTCGCCCGAGGACCTGCTGAGCAGCTTTCGCAACTCCTACCATCCGCGCATCGCAGTCACCGTGGACATGATCGCGACCGGCACCGACGTGAAGCCGCTCGAATGCCTCCTGTTCATGCGAAACGTGAACTCGGCGGGCTACTTCGAGCAGATGAAGGGTCGCGGGGTGCGCGTCATCGAGCCGGGCGACCTCAGGAAGGTCACCCCGGACGCGGAACAGAAGACGCACTTCGTGATCGTCGATGCGGTCGGCGTATGCGAGCGCGACAAGACGGTATCGCCGCCGCTGGATCGCAAGCCATCGGTCAGCATGAAGAGGCTGCTTCAGATGGCGGCGATGGGGATGGCGCACGCGGACCTGGTGTCGAGCTTGGCTTCGCGGTTGGCCCGGCTCGGGCGGCGGGTGGACGAGACCCAGGCGGCGCGGATCGCGAAGGAGGCGGACGGGGCGAGTCTGGCGGCGCTCACGGGCGCGCTGCTGACCAGCATAGACCCGCAGGGTACGCACATGGCGGCCGTCGAGCGGTTCGGCCTCGCCGAGGACGACGACCCGACCCCGGAACAACTGGACACCGTGGAGCGCGAGCGCATGGCCGAAGCGCTCAAGCCGTTCACCAAGCCGGGGCTGAGGAGGGCGATCATCGAGATCGCCCAAAGCCTCTACCAGATCATCGACGAGGCGGCCATCGACGTGCTCCTCGACTTCGGG
>JAPPKV010000001.1:807-2742 GCA_028819775.1 Gammaproteobacteria bacterium
TGTGGCGGCTCTACGAGGCGCTGGAGCCGGACAAGGTGGAAGGCAGGGGCGGAAACGCGCTCGTGGACCTTGTGGCCATCGTGAGACACGCTATCGAACCCGGCGGGACGCTCGTTCCGGTCGCGGAGCAGGTGGAGGCCCGCTACCGCGAATGGCTCGCGGAGAAGGAGCACGGCGGACAGACCTTCACGCCCGTGCAGCGGAAATGGCTGGACGCGATCAAGGACCACATCGCGAGCAGCCTGCGGATCGAGCAGGACGACTTCGAGGACGTGCCGTTCAACCAGTGGGGTGGACTCGGCGGTGTGTACCGGGCGTTCGGCGACGACCTGAACCCCCTGCTGGCCGAACTCAATGAAAGGCTCGCGGCGTGAGCGAGTTGCCATCGGGATGGGTGGAAGTGGAGTTGGGGGAAGTGTTTCACGGCAATCGCAGATCATCCGCGGTGCCCGCCAAGGAGCCAGACCGGCGATTCGAGTTGTACAGCGTGCCATCCTTCGAGACCGGGGCACCTGAGCGGTTGTACGGCTCTGAGATCGGTTCGGCCAAGCAGGGAGTCGCAGCAGGTTCAGTGCTTCTGTGCCGGATCAATCCTCGTATCAATCGTGTCTGGGTGGTCGGAGAGGCGGGAAGCGATCCGCAAATCGCCTCCACCGAATGGGTTTCTCTTCCGCGCGTCGCCGGCATTACGCCGCGCTTCGCCATGCAAGCACTTCGGACGCCCCAGGTTCGGCAACACCTGACCTCAAGCGTCTCGGGCGTTGGGGGATCGCTCATGAGGGTCCGCATGGACGCCTTGTGGCGCACCAAGATCCCCCTCGCACCCCTACCCGAGCAGCACCGCATCGTCGCGAAGATCGAGTCGCTGTTCGCGAGACTGGACGAGGGCGTCGCCGCGCTCAAGCGGGCCGAGGCCAATCTGGAGCGTTACCGCGCGTCCGTCCTCAAGGCGGCGGTCGAGGGCAGGCTGACCGAACAGTGGCGACGCGAGAATCCGCCCACCGAGACCGGCGAAGACCTGCTTCGGCGCATCCTGGCCGAACGGCGCAGGCGCTGGGAGGCCGAACAACTCGCCAAGTTCGAGGCGAAGGGCAGGAAGCCGCCGAAGAACTGGAGGGCGAAGTACAAGGAGCCGGTGGCACCGGATTCGAGCGGCCGGCCGCGACTACCGGAAGGGTGGTGCTGGGCGACGGTGGATCAGGTAAGCGATGGTGTTCACTACGGCTCCTCGACGAAGACCTCTCCCGAACACGAGGGCGTCCCGGTGCTTCGCATGGGGAACATTCAGGACGGCATGCTCAATCTCGACAACCTCAAGTACCTTCCGCCGGACCATCCCGAGTTTCCGAGGCTTCTGTTGACCGCTGGAGACCTGCTGTTCAATCGTACGAACAGCGCCGAGTTGGTGGGGAAAACCGCAGTGTACCCGGGCCGCCCAAACCCTTGTTCGTTCGCGTCATATCTGATCCGTGTGAGACTGCTGCGTCCGCACCTGTCGCAAGTCGTGGCCAACGCTCTGAATGGTCCTCATGGGCGAGCCTGGGTCGCCTCCGTCGTATCCCAGCAAGTAGGTCAAGCGAATGTCAACGGAACGAAGTTGCGTGCTTTTCCGTTCCCGCTGCCTCCGGAAACGGAGCAAGAAGAGATCGTTCGCCAATCTGCGGACGCGGCCGATTCAGTTACGCGATCCACTGAGGCGATCAACGCTCTATTGCAACACCGGGCTACCGCCCTCCGCCAATCCATCCTGAAGCGTGCCTTCGAGGGCCGCTTGGTCCCGCAGGACCCCGCCGACGAGCCCGCTTCCGTCCTCTTGGACCGGATCAGGGCCGAGCGGGAAGCCGAACGTAAACGGAGAAAGCCCCGTCCAAGAAATCGAAGACGCCAACCCAAGAGCCGAGTCCCCTGATGCCGAACGACACCCGGCAGATCGTC
>JAPPKV010000251.1 GCA_028819775.1 Gammaproteobacteria bacterium
ACGGCATGAGCGGTCGAGCCTATGGCACCCGGTTCGCGTACACCTGGCCCACCGCGAAGATCGCCGTCATGGGTCCCAGGCAGCAGGCCGGCGTCATGACCATCGTGCAGCGGGCCGCCGCCGAGCGGCGCGGACTCGAATTCGACGAGGAAGCCGATGCCAAGCGGGTCGAACGGGCCGAGTACCAGTTGGAGGAGGCATCCAAGGGACTGTTCGCCACGTCCCGGGTGGCCGACGACGGCATGATCGACCCCCGCGACACCCGCGACTTCATCGGAATCTCGCTGTCCGCCTGCCACAACAACGTGGTCCAGGGTACCAAGGAGTTCGGCACATGGCGGATGTAACGCGACCGCTGGCGCGGTCGCCCCGAATTCGCCAAAGGCGAATTCGTAGTGGCGCTTCGGTGCTGTGCGAGGAAACAACGGGTGTTTGCTATGTCTGACGTGAGCATCGAGCCGATCCGCCGCCTCCTGATCGCCAATCGCGGCGAGATCGCCCGTCGAGTAATCCGCACCGCGCACGAAATGGGAATTGCGACGGTGGCCGTTTACGCCGACGGCGATGTAGGCGCGCCATTTGTGCGGGAAGCGGACTCGGCGATCGCCCTCAACGGAAAGACCTCCGCCGAGACATACCTGGCTATCGCCAAGGTGCTCGACGCGTGCCGGCGATCCGGCGCCGATGCGGTCCATCCGGGCTACGGGTTCCTGTCGGAGAACGCGACGTTCGCCCGGGCCGTCATCGACGCGGGCCTGCGCTGGGTCGGACCATCGCCGGACGCGATTGGCCAGATGGGCGACAAGCTCGCGGCGAAACGGCTGATCTTGGAGGCGGAGGTTCCGACGCTACCCGCGATCGAACTCACCGCCGACGAAGATCTCGCGGCGGCGGCGGAAAAAATCGGCTACCCGGTCCTCGTCAAGGCCTCCGCCGGCGGCGGCGGGCGCGGCATGAGGATCGTGGAAAATCTCGACGAACTCCCCGCGGCCGTGGAAGGCGCGCGACGGGAAGCGGGCGCGGCATTCGGCGACGACACGCTGTTCCTGGAACGCTGGCTCACCGCAGCTCGCCACGTGGAAATCCAGATACTGGGCGACAACCAAGGCAACCTAGTCCATTTGTTCGAACGGGAATGCTCGATACAACGGCGTCACCAGAAGATCATCGAAGAAGCCCCCTCTCCTGCGGTGGACGACGATCTGCGTACCGCGATGGGCGAAGCGGCCGTGTCCGCGGCGCGCCGCATCGGCTATTCCTCTGCGGGCACGGTGGAGTTCCTGCTTGCGGGACGGGAGTTCTTCTTCCTGGAAGTGAACACCCGCCTGCAGGTGGAGCATCCCGTCACCGAAGAGATCACCGGTCTCGATCTGGTCCGTGAGCAACTGCGCATCGCCCAAGGCGAGCCCTTGGGCTACGGCCAGGAGGACCTCTCGTTCAGCGGCCACGCCATCGAGGCGCGCATCTACGCGGAAGATCCCGCGCGGAACTTCCTGCCGTCGCCGGGCACGGTGGACGTCTGGCAACCCGCCGCGGACGGCTTGGCGCGCTTCGACTCCGGCGTCGAGTCGGGTAGCGAGGTCAGCGTCGAGTTCGACCCGATGATCGCCAAGATCATCGCCCACGCGCCGACACGCCGCGAAGCCGCGGCGCGTCTCGCCCGGGCGCTCGAACGAACGTCTCTACAGGGTCTGCGGAACAACCGCGACTTCCTGGTGGCGACCCTCCGCGAACCGGCGTTCCTTGCCGGCGACACGACCACCGATTTCATCGAACGCGTGGAGCCGGCTCGAACCCGTGACCTGTCGGCCGAGAACCTCGCCGATGCGGTCACCGCGGCCATTATGTGTGCGCAGGCGATTCGGCGGGCCAACGCGCAGGTCCTGCGCGGGTTCCCGAGTGGCTGGCGCAACTCGGTGATGCCGCCGGAACGAACGACGTTCAAGTACGGGGACATGGAAATCCCGGTGAGCTATCGCTCGCGCCGGGATGGAACGTTCGCAATGAACGTTGCCGAGCAGAACAGGACCGTGGCCGCCTACAGCGCGGGGGAGGGCGGAGCGGATCTCGAAATCGACGGTCGGCGGGTGCAGTTCGCTGTGTCCGGAAGCGGCGAGAAGTGGTTCGTGCACGGTGCCGACTACGACGTCGAACTCGTGGAACTGCCGCGTCTGCCGCTACCCGAGCAGTACGAGATCAAGGGCGGTTTGACAGCGCCGATGCCCGGCAACGTGCTCGCCACCCATATAGCGGAAGGCGAGGCTGTGTCGGAAGGGCAACTGCTCCTCGTGCTCGAGGCGATGAAGATGCAGCACCGCATCACCGCCCCGTTCGACGGCAAGGTGAAAGAGGTCCACGTCGAGGAAGGGCAGCAGGTGGACAACGGCGCACTGCTGGTGCTGCTCGAGGAAGCCGGAGAGTCCGGCGAAGCCTAGCAGCCGGTCGGACTTTTCGGCGCTAGCCGAAAGGTCGGACGGGCTGCTGGGGCGGCTTGGGTTGGGGCAAAATGCGGTGCCGAGAGGCAACGGATTCTGTAGCGCTAGGAAGAGACGCAAGGGGAGACAGCAATGCCTACGTTGGAAGCGACAATCTACGAGGTCAAGAACGGTGCGGCGTGGATCACCTTGAACCGGCCGCAGAACCGCAACGCGCTGTCGGCGATCCTGGTCAGCGAACTCTACGACCACCTGCTCGCGGCCAACGACGATCCCGCCGCGCGTT
>JAPPKV010000304.1 GCA_028819775.1 Gammaproteobacteria bacterium
GGAAGGCCAAAGGTGTCGAGGCGGCACGGTCCTACATTGCGGATCTGCTGGCGCTTTTGGAAGTGGCACCGGTAACTCGGACAACGTTGGAAGATGCAGTCCGAAGCACCGTGTTGGACTACGAAGATGCCGTTGTCTGCGCTGCCGCAAGTCTGGCAAACGCCGATTGCGTTGTGACCCGCGACGGGAAGGACTTCGCTACCGCCCCTCTACCGGTGCATTCGCCCCCATCGTTGCTCGCGGCCCTGTTGGTCGCCGACCCGTAGTGGGTGCCGGCCCCGGACGAGGCCAGCCGGCACCACTATTGCGGTTTCCAACGCTTGAGCAGCAGCGAATTGGAAACCACGCACACGCTCGAGAACGCCATCGCGGCACCGGCGAGGGTCGGACTCAGAAAGCCCAGTGCCGCTGCTGGGATTCCGATAACGTTGTAGACAAACGCCCAGAAGAGGTTCTGCTTGATTTTGCGGAACGTTGTCCGACTGGCCTCCAGCGCTGCCGGGATCAGCGTGGGCACTGGCCGCATCAAGGTGATCCCCGCCGTTTCCATGGCGACATCGGTTCCCGTGCCGATCGCAAAGCCCACGTCGGCGGCGGCCAGTGCCGGGGCGTCGTTGATCCCGTCCCCCACCATCGCCACCCGCTCCCCCGCTGCAACGCGTTTCTGGACAAACGCTGCCTTCTCGTCGGGCAGCACCCTGGCATGCGCCTCCTCGACACCGATTTCGGATGCCAGTGGCCAGACCACCGACGCGACGTCACCCGAAAGGATGACTGGGCGAACGCCCATGTTCTTGAGACGCTCGACGGCAGCTGGCGCTTCGGGGCGTAGCGCATCCCTGCACAGCAGGGCGCCGCGAACACCGTCCTGGTCCGACAACCAAACGACGGTCCCGGCCTCCCGAGAACCCCAGTCGAGGTCGACCGGCGTCCGGTTGGCTGACACGAACTCACGGTTGCCGACACGAATCTCCACGCCGTCGACGCAACCGCTGACGCCCCGGCCGACGTGATTCCGGAAGTCGGTTGCCGGTGCGGGTTCGATGCCACGACCCTGGGCATAGTTGACGACGGCTTTCGCCAGCGGGTGCTCGCTCGGGCTCTGAACAGCCGCCGCCAAGGCAAGCAACTCGTCCTCGGTACCACGCAACACGCGCAACCCCGTGACACGTGGCCTCCCCACGGTCAGCGTACCGGTCTTGTCGAAGACGACGGTGGACACCGCCGGCGCCCGCTCCAGGGTATCCACGTCCTTGATCAGGATACCGGCCCGGGCAGCGGCCCCCGTACCCGTCATGATCGCGGTTGGCGTGGCGAGGCCGAGCGCACAGGGGCAAGCGATGACGAGCACCGACACCGCCGCGATCAGCGATGCTTCGAAGTTGCCGGTAACCACCAGCCAAGCTGCGCACGTCAAGACCGCGATGCCTACGACGATGGGAACGAATACGCGGCTGACCCGGTCCACGAGGCGCTGCACACGGGCCTTGCCGCTTTGTGCGGTCTCGACGAGACGGACGATCCGGGCCAGCGTACTGTCCTCGCCTACGGCCGTCGTACGCACCTCGAGGTAGCCAACGGTGTTGACAGCGCCACCGGTCACGCCGTCGCCGGTGGTCTTGGCGACCGGCACGCTCTCGCCCGTCAACAAGGACTCGTCGACTTCGCTCATCCCGGCGATCACTTGGCCGTCCACCGGCACGCGTTCCCCGGGACGAACGATCACGACATCGCCGACCACGACCCGCGCCACCGGGACCGCCTCCTCGGATGCGTCCGGACGGCGTACGCTTGCCGTCGGGGGACGCAGGTCCATCAGTTGGCGAATGGCGCTGGTGGTTGCACGCTTGGCCCGGGACTCCAGGTACTTGCCGAGCAAGACCAGCGTGATGATCACCGCGGAGGCTTCGAAATAGAGTTGGCCGTCCGCAGCGGACCCCAGGGTCAACAGCAGATACCAGCTATAGGCGTAGGCCGCCGTCGTGCCCATGACGACCAGCACGTCCATGTTCGCCCCCCCGGTACGCAACGCGTTGTAGGCGGCTCGATAGAACCGGGCACCGATCCAGAACTGGATCGGTGTCGTCAGCAACACTTCGCCGGCCGGCATGAGGTGGAACTCGTCGTAGCCGAGCGCGGCAAAGACCATACCGACGACCATCGGTAACGTGAGCACCATAGAGACGAGCACGGTGCGTCGTTCGGCGGCCAGGCGATCCTCGCCGGCATCTACGCCGGCTTGTTCGGGTTGCTCCTCACCCACGACCAGGCGATAGCCTGCCTTGCCGACCCGGCTCGCCAATGCCTCGGGCGTCACGCACCCGGAGGCGGTGGTGACCGTCGCGCGCTCCAGCGCCAAGTTGACGTCCGCATTCACAACGCCGGGCTCGCCCAACAGGACCTTCTCCACCCGAGCCGAACAAGCCGCGCAGGTCATCCCCTCGACCGGGAACGTTTGCCGCTCCGTACGCACGTCGAATCCCGTCCGGGCGACGATTTCGGCGAGCGCCGAGGCGTCCGTCGCCGAGCCATCGTAGGATACCGATGCTCGCTCAAGAGCGAGATTCACATTCGCCTCGACTACACCCGGCGCTTGCACGAGCGCACTCTCGAGCCGCACCACGCAGGCGCTGCAGGTCATTCCCTCGATTGGCAGGTCGAGTGTGCGCGCAGCCATCAGGTGTTCACGAACAGCGCGAGAATCCCCAACCAGATGAGCAA
>JAPPKV010000201.1 GCA_028819775.1 Gammaproteobacteria bacterium
ATTCGGCGTTGGCCGCTCTCCACGAAGACGACGAAACCGACGATGGCGATGCCGACGGCCGCGATGGCGCCAAGCACCAGGATGTGGATGTCGCCTTGTCGCGCCGCTTCGAAGGATTGGCCGACCGCACCGGGGAAACCCGAGACGATGCCCGCGAAGATCAAAAGCGATATGCCGTTGCCGACGCCGCGCTCGTTGATCTGCTCGCCGAGCCACATCATGAACAGGGCGCCTGTCACCAGCGTAACGATGGCCACTAGGTAGAAGTCCCAGGATGCGCTGAATGCAAGACCCTGTCCGGCGAGAGTGCCGGTCAGTGCCGAGCCCTGGATGAGCGCGATCAACAACGTGCCGTAGCGGGTGTACTTGGTGATTTTGCGACGCCCCGCCTGGCCTTCCTTGCGCAGCTGGTTGAGCGTCGGATACATCATCGTCAACAGGTTCATGATGATGCTGGACGTGATGTAGGGCATGACCCCGAGCGCGAGGATGCTCATCCGCTCCAGCGCCCCGCCCGAGAACATGTTGAAGATGTCGAGGATGCCGCCCTGGTTCGCATCGAACAGGTTGCGCAGCTGGTCGGGGTTGATGCCGGGCACCGGGATGTGGGTACCGATCCGGTACACCAGAAGAGCGAACAGGACGAAAAGCAGTCGCGAGCGTAGCTCGGACAATCCCCCGCTCCTTGCTCCCGTGATGGCCGGCGCCGCAGTTGCCACTAGTGGACCCTGCCCCCCGCCTTCTCGATGGCGGCACGGGCGCCTTTGCTGACCGGTAGTCCCCGCACTTCGAGCGCACCCGACACGGTGCCGGACAGAAACACCCGGGCCCGCGCGACGCGTTTCGACACGATGCCGGCTGCCTTGAGGGCGTCGAGATCGACGACGCCGTCGCGGGCGGCCCCCGCAAGTTCGGATGTTCTCACCTCGGCGGTCTTCAAGGCGATGCGCGATCGGAAACCGAACGCAGGTACGCGCTTCTGCAGGGGCAGTTGTCCGCCTTCGAAGCCGGGCCTCACGTTGCCGCCGGAGCGCGACCGCTGACCCTTGTGGCCTCGACCCGCGGTCTTGCCGCCACCGGCCGCAATGCCGCGGCCGACGCGTTTCTTCGACTGCTTGCTGCCAGGCGCGGGGCCGATGTTGTTCAGCCGAGTCGTCATCTATTCGTTCTCCACCTCGAGGAGATACCTGACCTTCTCGATCATGCCGCGTACTGCGGGCGTATCCTCCAGTTCGCTGACGGAGCCCACCCGACGCAGACCGAGCCCCGCCACGCAGGCGCGGTGCTTGGGCAGTCGACCTGAAACCGACTTCACGAGTTTGATCTTCACAGACTTCTTTGCCACGTTGTCGGCCTCTCAGGCTCCGCTGCTAGGCGGTGAGCTCCTCGACCGTCTTGCCGCGTTTTGCGGCGATCATCTGCGGTGACTTCATGCTTGTCAGCGCGCGGAATGTCGCGGTCACGACGTTCACCGGATTGGTGGATCCGTAGCACTTGGCGAGCACGTTGCGGACCCCCGCGCACTCCAACACGGCCCGCATCTTGTCGCCGGCGATGATGCCCGTGCCCTCGGAGGCCGGTTGCATGTAGATCGTGGATGCGCCGAAGCTCTCCTTGACGGGGTACCAGACCGTGGTGCCGTTCAACTCGACGTCGACCATGTTGCGCCGTGCCGCCTCGTTCGCCTTCTGGATCGCCATGGGGGTTTCCCGGGCCTTGCCTCGCCCGAATCCGACGCGGCCCTCGGTGTCGCCGACGACGACGAGCGCGGTGACGCCGCGTTGGCGCCCGCCTTTGACGACCTTCACGACGAAGTTGACGTGGACGACCTTCTCGACCAGGCCCTCTTCCTTGATTTCTTCGGAATAAGCCATGTTTTGTTTTATCTCCGTCGTCCGCGGAACCAGGCTCTCACCCGAATCAGCGTGTGATGCCGTATTGTCATCATCATTCGTCGTACCGGCGTTCCACCGCTAGTGTGCCGCATCCCAAATAGCGAGGCATCCAGTTCCACACGACACGTTGATGTGGACCATGCCTATGTTCCTGTTTTCCAAGGCGGCACTCCTCCATTTGCCTTGCGTCAGTTGCTTGCGAGGCGATGTCAGCATTGTCAGGCTAGTTCGGAATCGAAACACTAGAACTCCAATCCCCCGGCGCGCGCCGCCTCGGCCAAGGCCTTGACCCGGCCGTGGTACTTGTAACCCGAGCGGTCGAAGGCCACTTTGCGCACGCCAGCCGCCACCGCCCGTTCGGCGACGAGGGCGCCGACGGCGCTTGCTGCATCGACGTTGCCGCCGTCGTCGTTCTTCAGTCCCTTGTCAAGGGTCGAGGCCTGCACGAGGACGCGGTCGCCGCCGTCTTCGGCACCGATCACTTGGGCGTACATGTGGCGAGGCGTTCGGTGCACGGTCAGTCGCAGCGAATTCGACTCCCGGATCTTCATCCGCGTTCGCTTGGCGCGCTTCGCCCGGTTGACCTTCCGGGCCCGGCCCGCAGTGCTGTGTTTGAGAGAGCGCCCGGTCACTTCTTCTTGCCTTCCTTGCGTCGCACGCGTTCGTTCTGGTAGCGGACACCCTTGCCCTTGTAGGGTTCGGGTGGACGAAAACCGCGTATTTCCGCGGCGACCTGTCCCACTAGCTGTTTGTCGATGCCGCTGACCACGATCTCGGTCTGGCTCGTGGTTTGAACCTCGATGCCTTCCGGCAGTTCGTAATCTA
>JAPPKV010000215.1:0-1211 GCA_028819775.1 Gammaproteobacteria bacterium
GGGGGAGGATGTCCGGCGAGTGAACCTCGATACCGTAACCCGTGCCGAGACGGCTGAGTGGCAGGCCGGGGAGACGCTGCTGATCTCCGGTCGTCTGCTCACCGGGCGCGATGCGGCTCACAAGCGGTTGGTCGACTTGATCGCCAAAGACGCGCCGTTGCCGGTCGACTTCCGCAACCGCTTTATCTACTACGTGGGCCCGGTGGATCCGGTGCGCGACGAAGTCATTGGCCCGGCGGGCCCCACCACCGCGACCCGCATGGACAAGTTCACCCGGCCCATGCTCGAACACACCGGACTCCTCGGCATGATCGGCAAGGCGGAGCGGGGGCCCGTGGCGGTGGCCGCCATACGCGACTTGGGTGCCGTGTCGCTCATTGCCGTGGGCGGTGCCGCCTACCTGATTGCCCGGGCGATCACCAAGTCGACGCGACTCGCCTTCGAGGACCTGGGCATGGAGGCGATCTACGAGTTCGAGGTCAAGGACATGCCTGTCACCGTCTCGGTGGACAGCCGAGGCGAATCGGTGCATGTCACGGGACCGCAGATCTGGGCGCGTGAGATCGAGAATCGGATCGCGGCGGCCACGGTGTCCTAGCCGCATGCGGCAGCCTGTGCGATGAACAGCGCAGAAGTCGTCATTGTCCTGCATCTGGCGTTCATCGCCTTCGTCGCCGGGGGCGGCTTGTTCGCGTTGCGCTGGCCCCGCATCGCCTGGATCCACCTCCCGGCCGTTGCCTGGGGCGCGTGGGTGCAGTTCGCGGACTGGATCTGTCCGCTCACCTACTTGGAGGATGCCCTGCGCGGTGACGACCCGCGTCCGGGCGGTTTCGTCGCCCGCTACCTTATGCCCATCGTGTATCCCGACCTGGCCCAAGAGGGGATCCTGACCCCTACCGTTCGAATCGCCTTGGGGTGTGCTGCCATTGGGGTTAACGTGGTGATCTACGCTTGGGTGTGGCAACGGTACCGGAACCGACGGGAGCACACCGGGTAGTTCGGCATTGCCGGGGTCTGAACGGGAAGCTCTCAGCCGCTCGAGTAGATCATCTTCGCCAGAATGCCTAGGACGCCTAGGAAGACTGGCACCATGCCCAAGGCGATCAGCCGAACGTGGTTGAGCACGGTGTCGGTGCTCCTATTCGTATGGTCGATGAGCCTCGCTTCCGTTGCGTTTATCTGGGTTCGGAGTTTGTTTTCGGTCTCGTTGA
>JAPPKV010000215.1:1311-2716 GCA_028819775.1 Gammaproteobacteria bacterium
TCTCGGATCGGAGGCTGGTTTCAGCTTCCTTGATCTCGGATCGGAGGCTGGTTTCAGCTTCCTTGATCTCGGATCGGAGGCTGGTTTCGGTGTCCTTGATCTCGGTTCGGAGTTTGTTCTCGGTCTCCTTGATCTCGGACCGGAGGCTGGTTTGCGTCTCATTGATCTCGGATCGAAGTCGATGTTCCACCTCCTTCATGTCGGCCCGTATGGCGACATCGTTCGCAGCGACGAGACTTCGGAGTTCCTTGAATGCCGCTTGCGTCTCGGCCCGCCCAGCGTCGACTTCCACGATCAGCCGGTCGGTTTTCGTCTCGACGCTGGCGAGTCTCTCGTCGATGGTTTGGTAGGGCGTCTGCTCCGACATCGGCTTGTCTCCTGCGACTGACCCCGGGAACCGCGTCGATGCCCGGCTGGTGTTCTGGGGTGCACTTGTCGCCAGCATTGATCGGTGTTTTTTGGGGCCAAGGACGTTGCGCCAACATATCGCTAGTTGACGACGCGAGTCAAGGGCATGAGTCATCGAAACCCTTTGTTTTGTAAAGCAAACGCGAATGTACGCGAGGTTCGTACGTCAGTGTACGAACATGTGGTTGCCGGGTCTAAAAGGCAGGCAACGTGTCGGCCACGGCGCCCGTTCAATGCTACCCGCCGGTTCCGCCTTGACCGGAGGCGAGTTCGGCACGGTTTCGGAAAGCGTCCAGGACTTCGGGGTTCGCGAGCGCCGTGGAGTTGCCTACCTCGCGGCCGTGAACCACCTCGCGGACCGCCAGTTCGGCGATCTTGCCGCTTAGCGTACGGGGTACGTCGGCGACGGCGGCGATCACCGCAGGGACGTGGCGCGGACTGGCGTGCTGGCGGATGCGGTGCTTGATGGTGTCTCGGATCGCGTCGTCGAGATCGATGCCGTCGCGCATGACCACGAACAGCACGATGCGCGTGTCGTCCTCCCACTCCTGCCCGATGGCGAGGCAGTCGACGACCTCGTTGATGGCTTCCACCTGGCGGTAGATCTCGGCGGTGCCGATGCGCACGCCGCCGGGGTTCAGCACGGCGTCGGAACGCCCGTGGATGATCAGGCCGTCGTTCTCGGTGATCTCGGCGAAGTCCCCGTGGGCCCACACGCCGTCGTGCTTGTCGAAATACGCTTCGGTGTACTTGGCATTGTCGGGATCGTCCCAGAATCCGATCGGCGCACTCGGGAACGAACGCGTGCAAACCAATTCGCCTTTGCCAGTGGCCAGCGGCTGTCCGGATTCGTCGAATACGTCGACCGCCATGCCGAGCCCCTTGGCCTGCAACTCGCCCTCGTGAACGGGGCGCCAGGGACAGCCCAGGGCGAAACAGGAGATCAGGTCGGTGCCCCCTGAGATCGACTGCAGTGCGAGGTCGTCCTTGAACTCCC
>JAPPKV010000146.1 GCA_028819775.1 Gammaproteobacteria bacterium
GCAGGGGACTCCCGTAGCGATTCCTTAGAACCCCATCTCCCGCTTCAGATCCTGGTCGACCCATACGCGGGTCAAGACCGTCGAGTATTGGCCGTTTATGCTGATCGCGACCTCGCCGTTATACCCCTTGATCCACGGTTGGGCGACGTTGAATTGCGGGGACACGGGACCAGTAAGGACCCAATGCAGTTCCGAGAGGCGCATGTTCATCCTTTTGAACGCCGCGTTCTGCTCGTCGATCGTGGCCGCGAACTCGGCACGCCCCCAGAGTTCATCAAGTTCCGGGTCGCTGCCCGCGGACCCGTTCCACGTTCCCCCAGTGATCCAGTTCTCCAGGCCTGCAGCGCTATACGTCATGGCCGTGGTCCCACCGATCATTCCTTCCGCAGTATTGTCTCGCCAGAACACCGTGGTTTGCGTAGCGTCCGCCGTGTGGATCTCGACTTCCACGCCAATCTCACGCCAGTAGTTCGCGATCAATTCCGCGTAGCTCGTATCGGCGCGCACGTCGTAGTCCAAACGGGTGTTGAAGCCATCGGGATAGCCCGCATCGGCCAGCAATTGCTTCGCTCCTTCCGGGTCATACCGGTAGTATGGCTTGATCTCTTCGGTCCACTGGTCGAAGGGCGTGCCAACCCCCTCCTTGGAGTTGGCCCACAATCCGTTCGGAGTCGGATCTCCCAAACCGCCGAAGAAGGTCGCATTGATCGTCTCCAGATCCAGCGCCATCTGCATGGCCCGGCGCACGCGGATGTCATCAAAGGGCGGGTTGTTGACGTTGTTGAACACGAAACCTGTGCCGGCCCGAAAATCGAAGGTCCACACGTTGATCTCGGGATTCTTCTCCTGCAGGCTCTTCAACTGGTCGACCGACCTGATTTGAGAGTCGCCGGCCGTCCCGAGTATGTCAATCTTCCCCGACCGCAGGGCCGCCAGCCGCGCCGCCATATCGGTCATGATGACGGCGTTGATCTCGTCGACGTAGGGCAAGCGGTTCTGGGGAAATTTCTCATCGAACCCCCAGTAGTTGGGGACCCTGGTCCATTTCATGGAGGTGGCATCGATATACTCCGTGAGCTCCATGGGGCCGGTGCCGACCATGTTCCGCCAGTCCTTGACGTCGCCGTGCTCCTTGATCACCTCAGGCGCGTGGATGAAGGTCTCCCAGGGGTCGAAGAACTTGTCCAGGGCAAGAAGGTCAGGCTGCTTCAGCTTGAAAACCACCGTCCAATCGTCAGTGGCCGTTATGGATTCGAGGTTCTTTTCCTTGCCGCCACACACGGGGCACGATTCGGTGAAGCCGCTGCCGATCCCATAGAGACGATGATAGTTGAACTCGATATCTTTTGCGGTCAGCTCCCTGCCGTTCATCGGTGCCTTGTCGTGCCAGTGAACGCCCTGTCGGATGTGGGCGATCATCGTGGTCGCGTCTGGCGTTTCCCAGCTCTCCGCCAACGCCCCTCGATTGATGGAAAAAGGCTGGTCGTAGGTGCGCAAGTGATTCACGCTCCGGTCTATCGCCCAATCGCCGATGACGAGCTTCTCGAGGACCTCGCTGGTGAAGTGGCTCGCCCAGCCGCCGATGTACCAGGCATCGGTATGCTCCCCATGGTTGGGCCGGCCGTAGGTGATGGTCCCACCGTAGCGTGGCGCCTCCACCATCTCGCCGGTGGATGGGTCGAGCACCATCTCCTTCTCCATCGCCGCGGCCGGCTCCTCGCTTTCCGCGGCCGCCCAGAGGCCGGTCGCGGCCAGGCTGAGCACGAGCACAACCACGAAGGGGTGTGCAATTTTCGGAAGATTCATACTGATCTCTCCCATATGTGAGATTGTGAGAGTGCTTCCGGTGCGAGTTGCCGTTCCCTGCCCACTCTCGCGCCCGCAACGCAGGCGGCCGAACAGCGACGGCAATCTCAGGTCCTCAACACGCGCGGCGTGCGCCTCATGAACTCATGGGCTCAGGCCGCGCGCCTTGGCGTGGTTCTTTGAGTATCAGCTTGCACCTCCCTGTTGCGCGGATTTCGGATCTCTCCGCCGAGCACGTGGCGGCGCATGGTGTGGGCTGTCCTGGTAGTCGACGCTGTGCAGCCGAAGGCGCGCGCAGGCGTACCCGGAGGTGCGGCGCACGCCGCTCGGGCAGCCGGAGAAGTCAGGTACTTATAGGGCGAATGGAAAGTTAGGTGAGTTGGCCCTGGGAGGGGGGAGGTAGCGCGCGCCGGTCTTGCTCTCTGCTCTACCGGCGCCGGTGAAAGGGGCTGCTTACCCGTGTGCATGCGCTCGTACTCCCACTTCGGGACAGCTTCGCACGCGTGCCGCCGCTTGTCAATGTCGCGCGGCGACCAAGGCAACCGGCGCGGCTGCTGCGACTACGCCGGTGGTGCGAGGATCACCGAGCCGACGCGGCCGATGTAGGCGAAGTGGCGGTCGGTGGTGAGCACGGTGGCGCCCTCGCGCGCCGCGAGGGCCGCAATCCAGATGTCGTTCGTGGGAATCGGCGTTCCGTGACGGCGCAACTCGACCACGATGTCGGCGTAGTGCGATGCCGCTTCGTCGTCCACGGACAGGATGGCAACCACCGATTCCTCGATGAACTGCCGGAGCCGCTCCTCGTTCTCGGCGCGGCGCGTGCCGCGGCGGAACCCCACCCTGAGTTCGCCCAGGACGATGGCCGGCAGCAACACCGTCCGCGCCCGGGTCACGGTTCGC
>JAPPKV010000404.1:0-2279 GCA_028819775.1 Gammaproteobacteria bacterium
CGGCGCCCTCGCGGAGGCGCCGGCCGCAGGCCGGCTGCCGTGAGCGACAAATGCCTAGAACGTTTCCGTCTATAACGGAAACGTTCTAGCGGTCAGAACCGGCCGGTGATCCCAAAGTGAATTCCGTGCTCTGACGTGGTCCCGAGCCGGTGCTCTCCGTAGAGGTCGAGGCTCACGGCACCGATGTCGTGGCGGACGCCTTCGCGCAGGCGCTGCTCGTCGCCGTCCCATTGCACCGCCCCGTACGGCGTCCATCGGCCCAGTCCCGAGGCAAAGCCGTAGCCCGCCTGGAGGTGCAGCCGCGAAGAGTCGCTGGCCGCCGTGTCGGTCTCCCACACCGGCGCATCGGGCACCGAACCTGCCAGCGCATCCACCGACACGGCGAGCCCCCGGCCATCCGCTCCCGCGCGGTAATGCGCCGTCAGCCGTGCGCCCGCGTCCCGCGTCTCGAAGTCGGTCCCGGCGGCCTCCGCATCCATTGCGCCGGCGGGCAGGTAGTACGTCATGCCCTCCACCTGGAGAGGGCCGCGCACATAGCCGAAGCCCGCCATCACCTCGGTGCGCGTCGCCTCGCCCCGCTCGTCGTCCTCGTAGCGCACGCCGAAGCCGATCCTGGGCGTCCAGCCGTCGCCTTCGGGCGGACGCTGGAAGAGCACGCCCGTGCGCAGCCGGCTCGCTTCGCCGGCCAGCGGGCGAAGCCCCGCCCTCCGCTCCGATTCGAGGCGTACCAGGAAGCCGTCGGCCGACACCGTCGGCGCGAAGCCCGCGACGAGCGGCCCGAGCCCGTGGCTGCTGCCGAAGGCGAGCATCTGCATGGAGAGGCCGGTTTCGACCGTGCCGAGGTCGTCGGTCAGCGACAGCTCCCCTTCGCCCGCGCCGACCAGGCTCCACAGCTCGGTCGATGCGCCCGGCGAGAAATGCAGGTACTGGTATGCGCTCGCGAGCGACGCTTCGAGCGACTCGGACTCGCCGAGGCCGAAGTTGCCTTCGTTCGCCGTATCCGAGAACGCCACCCCGGCCGAGACTCCCTCGCCGAAGCTGCGCTCGAAGCCGAGGAAGCGCGTCTCGTTGCCGCCCTCGATACCTTGCGCCTCGCCCCAGACGCGGGTCTCCCCGTCCAGGGCGACATCGAAGCGGCTGCCGCGCAGAAGCTCGCTCCACGAGCCCGAGCGCTCCGCCCTCTCGCGGTCCATCCAGACCGTCCCGCCCTTGGCGAAGGACGGGTCGTCGGGCGAGAAATCGGGGGTGGCCGCGCCGTTCCCGAACGAGACCGGATGGCCCGCGAGCGTCACCGACGATCCCTCCGGCCCCTGGCCCCGGCTGCCCATCGCTTCGACTGCGGACATGCCGAGCGTCCGCGCCGCCCGCGACAGCGCCTGCGATCCCTTGTCGAAGCGGGACGCCTCGGCGCCATGACTGGACGTGCTCCCGGTGAAATCGAAATTGGCCACGTGCCGCCTGATTTGGTGGTCGTTCGCCGGATCGAGTCGGCCCGTGTATGTCCGTTGCCGAGACCCGTAGAAGACCCTGATCGTGTAGTCGGCCGGAGCGGTTCCGCTGAAGTACGTGATGCGGACGATGTAGCGGCCCGACGGCGCCCCGTTCGTCCACACAATGTTCTCCGCGTTCGGATTGTCGGTCCTGGAGCCGTTCCCCGTGTCGTCGTGGTCCCACCGACCCACAAAACCATCGCAGGTATTCATTCTTCCCTCTCTGTAGCCGAGGGTCTGGACGCACGGATTCGTGACGAAGAGGTCGAGATCGACGTCCTCGTGCCAAGTGAGGTTGACCCGCACGTCGCCATGGGCACCTTGCAGATCGTCTGGCGCGTCGTCTTGCGAGTCATCTCCCATGAAGCGCACATGCAGGGTGTAGCGCCCGGACGTGCTGCCGCGGAAGCCCCTCACCCGCACAAAGTAGGTGCCGGCAGACAGGTGGCGCTCGATCCTGAAGTTGGTGCCGCTCCCCCCATCGTCGTTTCGGGTCAGCTCTCCGCCGCCGGAGTTCTCCAGGTGGCCGTAGGTATCCGTGCCCCCGCTGGTGTGGAGCCGCAACGTGCCAGGCCGGTCCAGAATGATCCGAAAATAGTCGGTATCGCCGGCCGTCAGCTCGCCGTCGGTCGTGATCTCGATGGACGAGTTGGTATCGAGGGCGATGCCGGTGGCGTCCGCCCGCGTGTTGCCGTGGTCGTCGCCGCGTGGCGGTGGTGGCGGTGGTGGCGGGGGGGGGGGGCCCCCCCCCCCCCCGGGGGGGGGGGGAAAAAAAAACACGGGGGGTTT
>JAPPKV010000404.1:2289-2700 GCA_028819775.1 Gammaproteobacteria bacterium
GTTGTGGGGGGGGGGGCGCCGGGGGGGGGGGGGGGGGGGGGGGGGGGGGGGGGGCCCCCCCCCACCGGACGAGGTCGCGGTATAACGCACATGCAGGGTGTAGGATCCCGTCACATTGGCCCGAAAGCCTCTCACCAGAATGTAGTAGGTGCCGCCGTTGACGTTGCGCTGGATTCGGAAGTTGTTTCCTTGGCCCCCGTCGTCGTCGTCGGCCAGCGTTCTGCCGAAGCGGTCCTCCAGGCGACCATAGGTGTCGGTACTGCCGCTGGAGTAGACCAGCATCCTGCCGGGGCCATCGACGGTGATGCGGAAAAAGTCGTAGTCACCAGGCGTCAACCTGCCGGACAGATTGTCCCCCGGGGCAACGACCGTTGCATCACCTCGCGAGTCGCCATGCGCGTCGCTTGGTGG
>JAPPKV010000217.1 GCA_028819775.1 Gammaproteobacteria bacterium
GCCCAGACGTGCTGCAACCGGGAGCGAAGCTGGATTTCGATCCGCATTCCCTCGTACACCGCTTGTTCTTCACCTCCCGGTCGAAACCGGCTTACCAAGTGGACTCCGCGGTAGCCGCTGGCTCTCGGTTCGGCAATGTAGTCGTCGGAATGGATCACCGCGTGCGGTGACGGCTCGCTGCCGTAACGGCCCGCGATGCCTAGCACATCCGCGACCGACGGCAGGACGACCCGACATCCGCCGACATCCTGCATTCTCCCGAGCCGCATGCTGCGGAACCGGCGAAGCTTGGCCTCGATGGAAGGCAGGCGTTTCAGACGCGCGGCGACGACGGCCTCCTCACCGAATCCCGCGACCCTCTGCTGCAACTCCGTGCGAATGCAATCGAGAGGCAAACTGTGCGCTGCTCGCCAATTGTTGACGACCGAGCGGGCGTTACGCAGCTCATCCAGCGAACTCGACGGCGCAATCAGCTCGTCGCCCGCTGCGTTAACCCGCGTGCGGGAATAGAGCGGCTTGGGAGACGACGCTTCGGACGTTGCCTCGATTGGTCTCTTTGACATGGTGGCGGGGGCTCGGCAGTCCTCGACCGAGAAATCGGGAGTATCGCATGTTGAAGGGTCTGCCTCCCTCCTCCTTTCTGATCGTTCCTCCTAGTTCCTAGTCGATGGTCGACACGGCTCGACGCCTTCGCGTAGACTCCAAGTCGTTGTCGGGGAGCCTTCGGGCTGAGACGCCAGTCTTCGACGAAGACGGGGCGGACCCGCTGAACCTGATCCGGGTAGTACCGGCGTAGGGAACAATGCCCCCAACACAAGCGTTAACCAGCGGTGCGTGTCCATTGGCGCCGCCGCAGCAAGGGGGCTTCGATGGCTTACGTTACCGACGATCTTTCCGCCACCGCGCAGCTTGACCCACAGATGCGCCGACCGCTGACCAGTTCGCACAAGGTCAGCGTGACCGGGATCCAGCCCGGTGTCGACGTCAAGATGCGCGAAATCACCCTGTCGCCGACGCCGGTGCTCGGCAACGGCGGGCAATCCCGCCTGGAGCCGAACGCACCGGTACGCGTGTACGACACATCGGGGCCGTACACGGATACCGACGCCGAGATCGACATTCGGCGCGGCGTGCCGAGACTGCGCGAGGCCTGGATCGAAGCCCGCGGCGACACCGAGAAGCTCGACGCGTTCTCATCCCGCTATACCCGCGAGCGCAACGGCGACGAGAGCCTCGACCGGCTGCGGTTCCGGGACATCCCCCTGCCGAGACGCGCCAAGGCCGGCAGGAACGTCAGCCAGATGCACTACGCCCGGCAAGGCATCGTGACGCCGGAAATGGAGTACATCGCCATCCGCGAGAACCTCGCGAGAGCAAATCCCGACGCCGATTTCAGCCAGCATGCGGGCGAGCACTTCGGAGCCCGGTTGCCGAAGGAGATCACGCCGGAGTTCGTGCGCGACGAAGTGGCGGTCGGGCGCGCCATCATCCCCTGCAACATCAACCACCCGGAGTCCGAGCCGATGATCATCGGCCGCAACTTCCTGGTGAAGGTGAACGCCAACATCGGCAACTCCGCCGTGACGTCCAGCATCTCCGAAGAGGTCGAGAAGATGGTCTGGGGCACGCGCTGGGGCGCGGACACCGTGATGGACCTGTCCACCGGCAAGCATATCCACGAGACCCGGGAGTGGATCGTGCGCAACTCGCCGGTGCCCATCGGCACGGTGCCGATCTACCAAGCGCTCGAGAAGACCCGTGGCGTCGCGGAGGATCTCACCTGGGAGATCTTCAGGGACACGCTGATCGAGCAGGCGGAGCAGGGCGTCGACTACTTCACGATCCACGCCGGCGTGCTGCTGCGCTACGTGCCGCTCACCGCCGAGCGGGTCACCGGCATCGTCAGCCGCGGCGGCTCGATTATGGCCAAGTGGTGTCTCGCGCACCACGAGGAGAGCTTCCTCTACACGCACTTCGAGGAAATCTGCGAGATCATGAAGGCCTACGACGTCTCGTTCTCCTTGGGCGACGGCCTGCGCCCAGGTTCCATTGCCGATGCCAACGACGCCGCCCAGTTCGCCGAGCTGGAAACGCTCGGCGAGCTCACCGAGATCGCCTGGAAGCACGATGTCCAGGCCATGATCGAGGGCCCCGGGCATGTGCCGATGCAGTTGATCAAAGAGAACATGGACAAGCAGCTCGAGGTCTGCAGGGAAGCGCCGTTCTATACCCTGGGGCCGCTTACCACCGACATCGCGCCGGGCTACGACCACATCACGTCCGCGATCGGCGCCGCCCAGATCGGCTGGTACGGCTGCGCCATGCTCTGCTACGTGACGCCCAAGGAACACTTGGGACTCCCCAACAAGGAGGACGTGCGCGAAGGCATCATGGCCTACAAGGTCGCGGCCCATGCGGCCGACCTCGCCAAGGGCCATCCGGGTGCGCAGATCCGGGACAACGCGGTGTCCAAGGCGCGTTTCGAGTTCCGCTGGGAGGATCAATTCAACCTCGGGCTCGATCCCGACAAGGCCCGCGAGTTCCACGACGAGACGCTCCCCAAGGACTCCGCCAAGGTCGCTCATTTCTGCTCGATGTGCGGGCCCAAGTTCTGCTCCATGAAGATCTCCCAGGAGGTCCGCGAAGCCGCCGGCGTCAACTCGGACCGGGTCCGCATGATCGATGTCGAGGCCGAACT
>JAPPKV010000041.1 GCA_028819775.1 Gammaproteobacteria bacterium
TGTCCGCGGGCGCGCCATTGACGGCGGCGGCACTCGCGACCGATGTGGCTACCAGCAATACGTGAAGATGACGGCGGTTCGAGCAGCGTGTCCTAGGGCGGTCACCCATAGCTCACGCTCATCCCGGCCCGCACATCGTTGTTGATCCCGTACTGAGGGATCGGATAACGCAAGCCGTTGCGCGACAGGCGATCAAGACCTTCGATGACCTTGGGCAGAAAGGCGGGCGGAATCGCCATCAGGAGTTCGTCCTCCATCACGCCGCCGTAGCGGCGTTCGGCGAAACACGGAATCGAGAGGCTCGGTTCGCCGGTGGCCAACGCCCGGCCCCAGGAATCGGCGCAGGCGGACTCTCCCACGCAGCCCCATTCGAGTTTCTTGTAGCCCGTCCACTGCAGGCCGTTGATGAACAGGATCATCTGCGCGGGCGTGGCGTAGATCAGGGCGATGTCGGGTGGATTGAGCCGGCCGCTCGCCAGCGGACTCACGGCCATGGCGACATGCTCCCCGAAGGTCGCCAGGTCCATCGCCTGCTGATGCTTGGCGGCCTCTTCGTCGTTCTCGTACCAAACGCCCGCCATGTTCTTGCCCGCGAGCCATTCGTCGCTTCGGGGAGCGAGTCCTACCACGGTACGGCATTGGTCACCCACGAGGTCTTCCGCCGTGATGCCCACGGTCCAGCCGTTGCGGCTCGCTTGGCCGACGATCTGATCGGTCGTGTGGATGTTCTTGGGTCGCCTGATGCGTGGCACGGCTTCCATCTCTTCCACGGTCTCGAAGAGCTTCATGCCGATTGGGGTCGTACGCAGGCGCAGGTATCGGTTGAGGCCGTCGATCAGGTCCTGCCAGTCGATATGGGTTAGGTCGGTGGCGATGACGTCGCTCATGTCGCTCTCCATTGGTGACGGAATCAATCTAACTGATCGGTGATTGGGCCGCTTGTGTGTCGCGGCGGGCGCATTTGGCGACGGCGAACGCCGAAGCGACACCGCGTCGAGGTCGATTGGTCTCTCCGCCTTGTACGGTTCGGGCCGGAGCCGACCCCAATCGAAACGGCAGTGTACGAGCAAGGCCAAGTCACCTCGAACACCATGCGACGAGATGGAAACTTGGCGAACAGTGCAATCCCTTGATTCGCTTCGAATTAGCCCGGTGTTTAGCCATAGTCTATTGTTTTAATTGAATTTTTGTTGAAATCTCAAGCGTTGACCGCTAGTCTTTTGACAACTGCAGAGTCCACTCAATCCCACGGAGCCCAGGAGGCAAGGCGATGATGCTCAAGACCAAGGAAGACATGGGTTCACGAGGCAATGTCGAGCCGATGTGGTGGGCCTTTGCGAAGGTAATGTGCGCAGTCGTCATAGGCGTGATCGTGACGGTACCAGTGATGGTTGGAACGTACGTCTATATCGAGTGGGTCCACTACCTGATGCTCGATTTGAGGGCTCCCGCTGGGAATTGAGCCAGACGGGCGGGGTCAAACGGCGTGCCGCGCAGAGAACGAAGTGGGGGGGAGCAAAGCGACTCGCCCACGGGTCAGCTCTGTTGCCGGGCAAGCTCCTCTTCGACATCGCGCAGCTTGTCCTTTCCGAAATAGAGTTCCTCGCCGACGAAGAAGCTCGGCGAACCGAAAACGCCTCGTTCCACCGCGGATTCGGTATTGGCGATTAGCTGCTGCTTGACAGCGGGATCCTGGACGCAGGCGAGTATCCAATCGCCGGGTAGCCCGGACCCGTCGAGTGCCTGGGCGATCACGGTCGGATCATCCATCTTCCTTTGCCTCGCCCACATGTGCCGGTAGACCTCGTCCACGTAGCACTCGAAGAACCCCTCGCGCTCGGCGACGATGGCACCGCGCATGATGGTCAACGTGTTGACGGGAAAGTGGGGATTCGGAACGTAGGCCGGTACGCCGTATTGCCTGAGAAACCGTTCGGTCTCGAGGCGTTGATACTCCGGCTTGTTGCGGATGCCCTTGAGCGAGACCGCCGGTGAGACGTTGTTGGTGGCCTTGAACACACCGCCAAGCAGGACGGGCACGTACTTGAACCTGACGCCCGTGCGTGCTTCGACGCCGGGGATGGCTAGGTGTGCCAGGTAGGCGTTTGGACTTCCGAAGTCGAAGTGGAACTCGACACTCACGGTCATTTGTCGTCTCCTTGGCGTTCGCTTTGGTTGGCGGCGGGAGACCACCATGCAACAGCGCCGAGACCGCGTGCAATGGGTGTACGCCGCGAAGAACAACCGCGAACTCGAGGAACGCTACGACGAGTGGGCGGACGAGTACGATCGGGACCTGCGCGAGGAATTCGATTGGATCGCACCACGGGCAACCGTCGGACTGTTCGGCAAGTACGTCGCGCAAGACGCCAAAATACTTGATGCGGGCGTTGGGACGGGCCTAGTGGGCGAGTGTCTGATCGACGCCGGCTACCACGACCTCCACGGGATCGATCTGTCGATGAGGATGCTCGACATGGCCCGGCGTAAGGCCATGTATCGCGAGTTGCGGCAGATGACCCTCGGCGAGGCCCTGGACTTTGCCGACGACACCTTCGATGCGGTGATCAGCGTGGGGGTATTCACCACCGGTCATGCCCCGGCGCACGCATTCGACGAGCTAATCCGAATCACGAGGAACGGTGGCTACATCTTCTTTTCGCTCAAGACCGAGCTTCATGAGGAGGGGTT
>JAPPKV010000308.1 GCA_028819775.1 Gammaproteobacteria bacterium
GTCGTACATTAAACCTCCTGCCCCGACATGGATTATTACGGTCCGATTGACAACCGCATTTCCTGCTCGCGTGCCACGAGGCTAACAAAATTCCGGTCAGTGACAAACGATCCTGTACGTGAAGAAGGGCATAAGTTCGCGAAACCCGACAAATATTCGCGAACCGGGAATCGTCCTGATTCGCGTCCTAAAATGTGTTCGCGGAACCGCTGAATCGCGAACATGAATGCGCGCTTACGCTGAAACGCGAACGATCAGACAATAATCCATGGCAGCCCATACGCGATTGGAGGAGCTCATTGTTCGCCGCGGCGGTCTCGAAGTGAAACGTTACGCAACACTGTCGCGAATCTCTGTCGCTCACGGACACGTGGGCTGGCATCGTATGCCTTGCCGTGTTTCCGGAGATTGCTCGCTTGTTGGAGTGAAGACACCCTGCGATCATGAGTCGAAGCTGCTTGACGAAGTCAGCCGGATAGGGAACACTCGGAGTTCATGCCCACGGCACGATCGTGAACGTACCGATAGGATAAGTGCTCAGGAATAGTGATGACACCGACTCCAGCAACGCGCCGGCGGAACGGCAAGCATGTACAGGAATCGATGCCGCATGGTTACCGGGAAATGCTCAGTGGGCACACGGTCCGCGTCAACGTAGCCTTGAGTGGCGCCTTCGTCTTGGTCCTGGCGCTCGTGGGTCCGGCTGGTTCTTTCGATGCTCTCGGGCTGCCGGAACGCTTGGCGTTCGGTTTGCTGTATGCCTGTGTGTGTTGGCCCATTTTCTATTCGCAGATAGTGGTGACGCTGTACTTCTTTCGCTTCCGGAGGCCGTTGCAGATCGGGATAGCCTTGACGATCGCGACGATGTGTTCGGCCCTTCCGGCGAGCGCCGTGGTAATCGCGGTCGAATCTCTGGCGCACCCCTCCTATTCCAAGAAGCTCGACATCCTGCAATTGTACTTCCTGGTCACCGCCCAGGCGTGGGCCTGGACCATGCTGTCCTGGTACCTGCTGCGGCAGCGAGTCAGACACACGGCGGCCGCGGAGCCCACCGGCGCGGTCCGCACCGTGCCTGCGACGCCCGGCGAGGCAAACGGGGCGACGCCTTCCGAGGGTGGGGACTCGACTGGGTACGAGCCGTCAGGTTCCAGCGACCCATCGCCTGACACATCGCCGGCAGGTGGCGTTCAGGACGACTCCACGGACCCGCCGGCACGTAACGGTGGCGAGCCGGAGGCGGAACAGGCCCTCGTGGTCCCGCAGCGATCCATCACGCCACGCCCGGCCGGCCGGCCGGGTGCTCCTCTGCTGAGACTGCTGCCGGAGAGGCTGGGTACCGACCTCATCTACATCAAGAGTGAGGATCACTACCTTGAAGTGCACACCACCGTCGGTTCGAGTCTGATAAAGATGCGGTTCTCGGACGCGGTGGCCGAGCTCAGCGACCACGGGATGCAGGTGCACCGCAGCTATTGGGTGGCAACCCGTCACGTCACCCGATCGGTGAGGAGCGGCAAGCGGACAATGCTGCGCCTCACGGGAGACCACAAGGTACCCGTGAGCGTGACCCACCTGCCTGCCGTGCGTGCCGCCCTGCGCCGCTGACTGCGGCGCAGCCTCATCCGGCGCCACGCTCAAGGATCACGGCGTGGCTGCTTCTACCATTTCTGGTAGTGACGTACATGACCGTTTGATCCAGAATCAGGGATCAATGAGCATTCGGTTCCTACGGTACCTGGGGTGGATCCTTTGACGTTCCACCAATCGTGTCGCCCCACAGCGGGGCTTGGGTGGCATCGTGTATCCGCAACCGGGCGTCGCCGGCACCGCCGTGCTCGGCTGGTCGACACCGGCACTGCCGGTAGCAGTGGCGCTGCGGCGGCGAAGGCGGCAGTGCGCCAATGACGCCGCGGCAGCGAGGAGCGAAGGATCCGGCATGAACCGGCAGGAGAGGTTCGAGCGCATCCTCGCCTCTTTGCATGAGGCAATGTTCGACGACTCCCACTGGGTCGAAACGTCTGCTCTCATCGACGAGGCCTGCGGAGCCAAGGGCAATCACCTGGTGTTCCAAACGACATCACGGGACGACGACATCGCGCCCCTCTTCATGCGTTTCTGCTACCGCGGAGAACATCGCAGCGAATGGGAACGGGACTACCTTGCCAACGACTACCCGGCGGATGAGCACCTGCCACGCCTGCGACAACTGCCGGTCGGCAGGATTGTCCACGTCACCGAACTTCTCTCCGAGGCGCAGCTGAAGCACTCGGCGACCTACAACGAGATAATGCCGCGCTACCACTTCCAGGACGGGTTGAATGTCCGCCTCGATGGACCGAGGGGCTCGCGAATCGTCTGGGGGATCGCAGATCCGAGTGACGGCAAGGGGTGGTCCACCGATCAGGTCGACATGGTCGCGCGACTGCTGCCGCACGTTCGTCAGTTCGTTCGGATGCGTCACGCATTGGTCGAAGCCCGTGGGCTGCAGACGACGCTTGAGCGGCTCCTCGACAACACGCGGGCCGGGGTGATTCAACTCGACCGACAGAAACGCGTCGTGGCAGCGAACGACCGTGCCCGGGAGCTGCTCTGCCAAGGGACTCTGCTATCCGATCGCGCCGGCCTGCTCCACCTCGCGGTACCGATCGACAACTCCCACCTTCAGCGGCTGTTGGATCGCGCTCTTCCACG
>JAPPKV010000518.1 GCA_028819775.1 Gammaproteobacteria bacterium
GGCCATCCGATCATCATGCAGCATCCCTCGGGCGTCGTGCTCAACCTGCTCGGGCCGGCGGACATGCCGAACGACACGAACATCCTGATGGACGTGGACGAGAACAATCCCGCTTCATAATGCCCACCTCGCTACGTGGTTATAATGAAAGAGTTTTCTGGCGCGGATCCGATGTTACCAGCGTTCTCTCCGAACCCTTCTTCGCGAGACGTGCCCGCTCAATATCGTCGACGGCGATCACCCATGGCGCTCCGTTGCAAACCTGACGTGCGGGAATGGCACCTCGCCGGATCTCGCGAAGAACGGTCATCTTGCTGACTTCGAGACGTTCCGCCGCTTCCTGAAGCGTGAGTTCGCCGCGTTCTTCACGCTCCCCCTCCCGATACACCGCGATGCCATGCGAAGTGCGATGCCCTCGGACACGAGCTTCGCTCCACCGGTTGCCCCTCCCGGTTGTCTTGCTGAGACGAGTGAGAAGGCTAGCAATAGACCGGTCGGGCATCAGACGTGCCAGCTCCGCAATCAGGCCGTTGGTTTCCGCGTCGGTTTTCCAGCGATGTTGACCCGTGCGGTTCTTTCGCAGGGTCATCTCGGTGTGATCGCCACCCTGCCAATGAAGCCGCAATAGGATCCGATCTCCCTGGACCGTGGCGACGATCTCCAGCAGAAGCGCTCGAACAATGCGTTTGCGGCTTTCCGGGCTTGCTCGCTCGTGCGTCCATGCACGCTCAAGATCTACGCCCAGTGCGAGATATTCTTCGCGTTCCTCGGCGGAGAGCGCGTCCCGCTCCATTTCTTCCCGCAACTCCAACATGGTTTGCTCGCGTTGATGAACCACCGCAAGCTGCTCGTTCCAGCGTCGTTCCAGCTCGCCCGCCACCAATCTATTGTCCGGATCCACCGCATCGTACTGGCGGCGTGCCCGTCGCTCCTCGAACCGTGCTGCTTCCAGCGCCAACTCCGCTTGATGAAGCACCTCGCCCGACCTCAGCTCGCGCTCCTCCGTCGCGCGTAGAGCGGCTTCAATCCCCAATGGTCCCAGCAACCGCAGCACCGCTTCGCCCACCGCCTCATCCACGCGGAAGCCGCCGAACGAGATACAGCGCTCAGTTCCATGGTTCCGATGCGCTCCCCCACATTGGTAGCGCACCGTGTTGCCGTTCGCCCCGGAATAGGCCACGTGCAGGTTCCGGCCACAGTGCCCGCAACGCAAAAGGCCTGCGAGCAAGGCTTCCCCGTTGCGGACAGCGCCGCGGGCCGCCGCCCCGTGGCGGTTCGCGTTGTCTGCGATCAATCGCTGGTTCCTCTCGTAGTCGTCCCAGCTGATATAGCCATCGTGATGATCAGGAATGAGCACTTCCCAATCGCCCCGCTCGCGCCTGATGCCATGCGCCACGCGTTTGCGGCCGTCGTCGAGCCAACTCCGGCTTCCCGTGCGGCCGTATGCGTAGGCGCCAGCGTAGACTGGATTGGTCAGGATGTGGTGCACGCTGTTGTAGACCGGCAGCTTCCACACGATCTGGCGTCGCGATTGCTCGGTCACCGCCGCGGGCAACTCCATGGCTTCGTGACGAAACCAGAGATGGACTTGGCGGATGCTGCCGAGCTCGGCGAACTTACGGAACACCAGTCCGATCGCTTCTCGAACCCGCCGGTTCGGATCCATCGCGATGCGGTCGCGGCCGTCGCGCACATAGCCCACCGCCACTGTCGTGAAGAGCTCCCCGCGTCGTGCCTTGCGGTGCCGCGCTTCGAGTGAGCGGTGGCGCAGCGTCGACAACTCCATCTCCGACATGGTCCCCTTCATGCCGAGCAATAGCCGGTCGTCGGGCAACCGTGGGTCGTAGACGCTGGTTTCGTCGGCGAGCAGGCAGCCAACAAGGCCGCAATAGTCGATCAGGGTATGCCACTCCCGACCGTTCCGGGCCAGGCGCGACGCCTCCAGAGAAAGAACGACGCCCACCTCGCTCCGGCAGACCGCGGCCAGCAGACGGTCATAGCCGGGGCGCCGGGTTCCGCCACCCGACTGGCCGAGATCGTCATCGACCACCACGACCTCGTACCAGCCCAGCTCCCGTGCCCGGTTTTCAAGCCCGTACTGACGGCCTCGGCTCTCGCGATTGTGTCGAACCTGGCTGAGGGAAGATTGGCGAACATACACCCAGGCCTCGCGAGACAAGTGCTCAGCGGTGACTCGGGTCATGATCGCCTCCTTCTTCGGCCTTGTTCGGGCTGGCCATCACCTCTTGTATCAGCGCGCTGACCAGGTCGATCAGATCCTCCCGCAGTTCCGCCGACATCGAGATTGCCGGGTCGTCGGTCCGGAACAGATCCCTCTGCACCATCATTCTTCGCCGTCGCATCGCCGCATCGACCTTTCGTCGGTGGTGTCACCGTGAGAAAGAATGCATCGACGACCGCGCGCAATCCCGACAACGTCCGGGGTGGCAAGACCGGCACGTCGCGTACCTCGTACGCGGCGGCCTGCGGACTGGTCATCCATTGAGGGAGACAAGCAAGGCTCCCGTCCGGCTGACGAACGATCAAGTGCTTCTGTCCCCGCAAGCCTAGCGTGCGCACCACCTCGACCTGGGCGCCCGTGCGGGGATGAAACTGGTAGTGAACTGTCCTCAGACGCGTGTGATACGCATCATTATTTCGCTTGCTTGAAGTATCCGGGCATCAC
>JAPPKV010000507.1 GCA_028819775.1 Gammaproteobacteria bacterium
GCGGCCACGGTCCAGCGGTCGATGCCGAACACCTTGGCCATCTCGTTCAGGATGTGCGACTCGGTGACGCGGTTCTGCGGCGTTCCGGTGCCGTGGGCGTGCACGTACGAGCGGTGCCGCACGGCATCCTCGCCCAGGATGGCGCGTGCGCAGGCCATGGCCTTGGCGAGGGTGACGTAGTTGCCGATGCCGGGTCCCGGGATCGACTTCTTGTAGCCGTCGGCATTGACGAACACGTCGCCGACGGCGGCGTGGATGTCGGCGCCGAGTTCAAGCGCCAAGGCGTCGTCGGTGACCACGACGTAGACGGCGGCCTCGGCCAAGGTGAATCCGCAGTTCTCGGCGAACGGCCGGCACGCCCGTCGGTTGTCCACGGCATTGGCACCGTCGAGAGCCATCAGGGCCTCGTCTTCGGCCAACGCACCCATCGTCCGATATGCCTCGACCACCTCGGGCACGATGGGTGCCTCGGCGCCGCCCACGACAGCAACCCGGCAACGCCCGGCACGAATCTCGTCCACGGCGGCCTTGAGGTTGTAGAGGAAGGTGGCGCATGCACCGATCACGCCGGCGGTTTGGCCAACGCTGCCGATGACGTAGGCATTGACGAAGTCGACGGGCATCTCGGGTAGTCCGAGGGCCGCTTGTTTGGCAGTCGGGCGGCGGCCCATCATCGGCGCCTGCATCATCCCGCCGTTGCTGTAGCTGTCGAGTTGACCCATCGCACTGCCCGAGTAGGCGGCGAACTCGTCCGGCCGGACATGCTGGCGGAACTGCTCCCAAGGGATGCCAACCGACTGCACGGCATCGGAAGCCCCGTAGACGTTCAGTTGAAGACCCCGGGGATGGTTTCGTGACGGGTAGAGCTTGCCGGGTTCGAATCCGGAAGGGGTTTGTCCTGCTGAGGTCACCTTCGACGTCCGCTTGTCCGGTATCAGCACGTCGAGCCGCTCGGTGGTGACTTCGATCCGTCCGTCTTCGCGCTGGCGCACCGACCACCCCGCTGGAACCTCGTCGGGCAGTTCGCGTCTCGATATCGTGAAGTTGACCGGACCGGAGGGCGCCGGTGCCAGCCGGGCATTGCGCTGCCACTGGATGCTGTCCGGGTCGAAACAATCGATTCGCCGGATCAGCGTGTTGTCGAGGATGTGCGCTCGCACGGCCGCGGCGGTGGGATCTCCATCGACATTCATGAGCCCGGCAAGGCTCGCGTAGGTGTCATCCGCCGCGTCCTTGCCGAGCACGTCGATTACCGTGCGCCGGTAGGCATGGTCGAAGGACACCCGTCCAGCGGGGTTGACGCCGCCGAAGCCAACGATAACCGGCACTGGCGAACTCATCTGCTACGCGTTCTCCTCGGCAATTCGAAAATGCGGCCGCTTGGACCTCCGCACGGTCGGTGCGAGTCTACACGCCTTCGATCCTGTTGTTGCCTTCGAGGAACCTGGGTATCAGTTCGGCGAAATTGCAGGGTTTGAAGTTGGCGTCGAGCTGGTTCGCGAGGATCTTGTCCCACGCGGTCCGGCACGCATTGGTGGATCCAGGCACGGCGAATACCAGGGTCGCGTTGGCGAGCCCCGCTACGGCCCGGGACTGGATCGTCGAACTGCCGATCTCCATGTACGACACCTGGCGGAACAGTTCGCCGAAGCCGTCGATGGTCTTGTCGAAGAGGGGGGCCAGGGCCTCCGGGGTGCTATCCCGTCCGGTGAATCCGGTACCGCCGGTGGTGAGGATTGCATTGATCTCCGGGTCGGCGATCCAGGCGCTCACCACGGCGCGGATTTCGTAGACATCGTCACGCACGATCCGCCTTTGGGCGAGCCGATGGCCCGCCTCTTCGAGCCGGGCGGCAAGCAGGTCGCCGGACGTATCCTCATCGGGTCCCCGGGTGTCCGAAACCGTCAGAACGGCGATGGCGAGAGCCTGGTCGGCGGGGTGGGACATGTGGGGTATCGCGGTGATTTTGGGGCGAAAACCGGCCCCAATCCCATGCTGGATTTAGAACCGAGTTTGTGGAATTGTTCACACCCTACTATACAGCGCCCAGCGATTTGGCAACTGATGGAGTGTCAGGGACTCTAACCACGGAGTAGCAAGCGGAGGGAAGCCGCATGCGGACAGCACCGCAAAGCGCGATAGATCGATGGACAAGAATGCCCTAGGCGATCTGTATCTGATCGCGGAAAACCTCGCCCAGGATTCGTCGCTGGTCCCGGAGGCGGAGAAGGAGTTCGATCCGCCCCTGCGCGGCGTCCTGACCGAGGCGGAAGTCCTGCGTCAAGCCGAAGTGCTCGACAACATGGACATCGACTCCTATATCGAGGCGGTAGTTTCCAACGCGGAAGACCCCAAGCGAATTCCCGCACCGGACGTCATTCGTCGGCTCGGCGAGGTGGTGAGCGAGGACCGCGACGGACCGTTTTACGCCGCCGAGGTCACGATGGATTTCGATGGCGAGCCGAGACGTATCGGCTTCATCGCGCAGAACCGGTCCGTGCGCAGCGGCGAATGGATGCCGGAGCACCATCTGCAGGCCGCCCACGCCATCGTGGAGTTCGCCAACCGCTCCATACCCATCGTCAGTCTCATGGACACGCCGGGTGCGGCCGGCGACGAGATCGCCAACAAGAACAACCAGTCGCACAGCATTTCCCGCCTGATCGCGGAAATGTCCA
>JAPPKV010000359.1 GCA_028819775.1 Gammaproteobacteria bacterium
CCTTCCGGATCCTTGGACACCAGGGTCGACTCGCCGTGGCTCAGATAGAACAGCGTTCCCGGGCTGGTCAGCCCCGGCAGTACATCCAGCGTCTCCCGGTGCAGCGGCGTGTAGTATCCGCGGACGAGTTGGGGGTCCCTTGGTCTGGGGCCAACGATCGACATGTCGCCCATGATGATATTGACCATCTGCGGGAGTTCGTCGATTTTCGTACGACGCAGCAACCTTCCCACCGGGAATACCCGACCATCGCCAGCCGCCGTTACCACACTCCCGGAGTCGCCCCTGCGCAAGTACATCGTGCGCAGCTTGTACATGGTGAAGACCCGCCCGGATCGCCCCACCCGGTCGGCGCGGTAGATCACGGGGCCGGGATTGACCGCGAAGATCGCCGCCGCGGCCGCGATCGTCACGGGAAGACTGACCACGAGACCAATACTCGCGAGCACGATGTCAACGAGTCGCCGTATCACAAATCGACCCTACGCCTACCGGTCTACGCAGTCCGCCAGCTTTGCGATGCGACTATAACAGCCCCCTCCCCGAAACGGCCCGGCGAAGTATCGGGATCTGATACGCTCTGTTGGAGACGTTGCGCGGTTGCCTCGACGGATGACCATGAGGGGTTTGAACCGACGCCAGAAGCAGTCTCTCCTGAAAGGTGCCCACCACGAAATCGAGCGGTTCTTCCGGTACCAACGCGACGCTGGAGGGCCCCTCGGCCCGGACGGGCCGAACTGGGGACGCATCGACCACGACGCGCCCAACGGCGGCGGGCTACGTCACTATCCCGATGCCGTGCGAATGGCGTTCACGGCAGGGGCCGGTAGAACGCCCGACGGCAAGCTCTGGCCGAAGCCGACCCTGTTGCTCCTCGCTCCGGGCGATGCCGCCATCGTTCTGCACGCCGTCCCGCACAGTGCAACCCGGGTCGCCCGGACCGAACCGCGGCTCATGGTGTTTTTCCGGATCACCCCGCTGGCCCGCCCCGAGCGAAACCGGGTCGTCTACCCGGAAGCCCTCTGCGACATCTGGCGGGAGTGGCCCGGCATGGCCGATGTAGTGGCCGAGGAACGGGACCGCGAGCGCTGAATGAGTCGAGCGTAGCTCAGACGTCCAGCCGCTCTCGTACGAGCTAAATCGTCACTAGTCATGTCGGTCACGTTCCGCCGCGGCCGTCGGGCGCGCCCTTGACCGTCTCCGGCAAGGCACCGACGATGGACCTTAGATCCTCCACCAGCCACTCGCAAAAGGCCGCGTAGTGTCGCCACTTGCCGAGCGCGTCGGCGTAGATGGGTTGGCGGACCTGTTCGGAACTTGCCGTTCTGACCGCGCGGCGGGTCTCGTGGAAACGCACGCACGACGCCTCGAAGGGCAGCCCGCAATGGTCGAGGATGCGCCGCACCTGCCCTTCGAGGTCGGTGACGGTCTCCTCGTAGTGGACGGTCAGCACCTTCCCGGGCAGTACGCTCTGCCAGTGGTTCATCATCGCATCGTAGTTCCGGTAGTAGTGGCTCAAGTCCTCCAGGTCGTAGGTGAAGTTCTGTCCTTTCGCGAACAGTTGCTTGTAGCAACCGATGCAGCTGTCGACGGGATGTCGGCGGGCATCGATGATCTTGGCGTTGGGAAGGATGAGATGCAGCAAGCCCAGCAGCGGGAAGTTGTTCGGCATCTTGTCCGTGAAAAACACTCGGTCCGTGAAGCGGTGCCGTGCTGCGTCCTCCAAGTAGCGTTGCCCGTAGGCACGCCAATCCTGGCCTTCGAGTTCCGTCGCCGACTCCGGGAACTGCACGTCGCCGCGCCGATACCGCCCGATGGAGGTGGCGATTTTGCCGAGGGTCGGTAGTTCCGACGTCCCTTCCACCTGGCTGTGGCTGGCGAGGATCTGCTCGACCAACGTGGACCCGGAGCGCGGCAGACCGACGATGAGGATCGGATCCGCCGCCTCGTGGCCGTTGCCCGCGTGCCGGGCCAGGAACTCCCGGTCGAATACGGCACGGATGTCCTCGTGGCGTTTCTCCAACTCCAGCGGATCGTGCTTGACCAGGGGGCGTTGCAGGCGGTTGCCCGCATCGTAGTGCGACCATGCCACCGCATAGTCGTCCTCGTCCTCGTAGGCCTTCCCCAAGGCGAACGAGAAGTGGATGCGCTCGCTATCCGTTAGGTCGCCGCGGGCAAGCTGTTCTTCCATCGCCTGGATTTCGGCCTCTTCGAAGCGGAAGACCTTGAGATTTGCCATGCTCCAGTAGACCTCGCCAAAGCGGGGCCGCTCGGCGATGGCCGCACGGTATGCGGCAAGTGCGGACTTCTGATCCCCGATCGTCTTCAGCGCGTGGCCATGGCTCATGTGGACCCCGGCGGCGCGGGGATTCAGCTCCAGGGATCTCGCATAGGCCTCAACGCTGGACCCTTGCTGCCCGGCCTGGGCATGGGCGTTGCCGACACCTGCCCACGTTGCGGCGTTGTCGGGAGCGAGTTCGACGGCTCGACGGTACGCTGCGATGGCGTCGTTCGGCTTGGCGTTGTCGAGCAGCACCAGGCCGAGGCTCATCCAGGCCGCGGTGAAGTCCGGCGCGACCGAGGTCGCGCGACGCAACCAGGCCACCGCGTAGCCCGGCGTGATAATTAAGCGCCACAAAGGGAAGCCCAGGTAGCCCAAGGCGTAGGCAATTTACCGG
>JAPPKV010000223.1 GCA_028819775.1 Gammaproteobacteria bacterium
TCCAGTACTCGATGCCGCGGGTCTGCAGCGGCTGCATGTTGGGTTGGCCCTTGGCATAGCTCTTGGGGTCGTAGAGCCATAGTTGCTGCCCGGTGGCGGGGTCGAGGGCCGCTACCTGGCCGTGGGAGGTGGCGGCATAGACCCGCCCACCGACCATGAGCGGCGTGGCCCGGTAGTGGCCGGTGTAGTAGCGTCCGCGGTCGCCGTACGGGATGTACTGGTCGGCGGATTTCCACCGCCAGGCGACTTCGAGCTTCGAGAAGTTCCCGGCATCGATCTGGTTCAGGGGGGAATACTTCGTGGAGGCGTGGTCACCGCCGTGGTGGTGCCATTCGCCACCTGCAGTTCCGTCGGCGGCGACGGTCGACAATGCCGCGCTGACGAGAGTCCCGAAGCAGACACGAGTGAACAACGGCGTTTCCCGCCGGCGGAAATTGTGCATAGAGTGCCCCGGTCCCCTCTCTCCGTGGAGTGTGGCCCCTTGCGACGACCGATGCCAGTGGCGGTCGCCAAGCCGACGATCAGGGTCCTGGCGGGAGAAGGGCGTTTAGGTTTCAGCGACGGACGTTGATGCTCCGGTGTTCCGTCGCACCCGACAATTCGCGAAAGCGCTCCGCGCGTTTCGGGTCGACCTCGCGAAGTCTCGCGAACAGGACGCCTGCCGCCCGGCGGCGCATCTCGTCGTCGGTCATTCGGTCGAAGAGCCGTTCGAGATCGGCACTTCCGTACGTCATCGGTTGCAGCATGCCGAGGATTGCATGGTCGCGGTCGGATGGCGGGATGTGGTCGAGAAATGCCGTGGCGCCCTCGGGATCGTTTAGCGACCACGAGCGGAACGTGCTTTGGTACAGGTGTTGACTCGGGGAGTCGTCCATGCGCGCGATCGCACGGACCGCCGCCCGTGGATCCGTGTCTGCCCAAGTTTTGATCACCTGATATTCTGCGGCCAGTTTCGCCTGGGAATCCCGGATGCGGTTGACTAGGCGCAGGGCGGATTCCGGCGACCCGGCGGCTATCCTTCCCACGACCGTCGTGACCGCGCGGCGTTGGGCCTCGACGGATTGATCCTGTACCCACTCGAACGCTGCTTCGGCGTCCACCTCGGCATAGTGCCGCGCCACCGCGCTCACAGCGGTAGGCGTCGTGTCCTGCGAAGAATCAAGCCAAGCCGCCGCGCTGCGGGGATCCTCTCTCCCCCAAACGCGGAGAACCTGCTCGATGGCTGTCGAACGGACAGTGCCGTCGAGTTCGTCGGCCAAGGACAGGGCCCGCAACGGGTCCGACTTGCCGAGATTGCCCAACGTCGATGAGAGCATCGACGAGCGCATAGGGGATGGCGCTTCGGTCCGAACCCAATCGAAAGCGGCCCGGGGATCGTCGTTTGCCCAGGAGCGGACGATCGAGGCTGCAACCCTGTTCCGAAGTTGGGCGCTGTCTATCACCGCGAGCCCGTCGAGGGCTGCCACGGGGTCGGCTCGTCCCCAGGCGTGAAGCACCATCTCGGCGACCATGTCCCGGCGACCGGGTTCGAGTGTCTCGGCGAGTTCGAACATTGCCTGCGGCGAGTGCCTTGCGACTACTCCAGCGACTAGCCTGAGCGGATCGCGTTGGTCCGACCCTGGCTGTTCGATCGCCCATTGCAGTGCGGCATCCGGGTCTTGATTCACCCAACGACGCAACAGCTGTGCTTTCCAGGAACCCGTTTGCTGCGTGTCTACGGATGCGAGGGCTGAAAGCGCAGCCGAAGGGTCGGTTTCGAACCAGGTATTGGCAACGCTATGCATCATCTCGAGCCTTTCGGCGTTTTTTTCGATCGCCAATGCCGTTTGCCAAGCCCCGGCAGCGTCACTCTTGGCTAGGCTGATCCCTTGGAGTCGCCGCAAGTGTGGTTCGAGCCCGAATCGCGTAGCGACTTCCTCCTTGCGAGCATCGCTCAGACCATCCAAACCGAGAATGTCCCTGACCGATTGCAGTGGCTTGTCGAATGTGTCGAGGAAGGCCAGGGCCGCGTCGAGATCGAGGCTTGCGACAGCCGAAACGGTGGTCCGGACCAGAGTCTGTTGGTCGCCTTCTTCGCCGCGAAGACGATCCAAGGCCGCTCGAGGGTCGAGCTGAACGTACCGGGAGTAGATGACCTCTTTGAAGCGTCCGGGGTCCGTAAGCTCCTCTGCCTCGTCGAGCAGGATCTCCAACGTGCCCATGTCGGCCGATTGCAGCCGGGTGTAGAGTGCTGTGCTTCGTTCGAACTCGCTTGGCAGGGATTGGATGGCGGCCAATGATTTGGGCTGCGAGCTAGGTGCTTGGGGTCGAGTTGCCGACGCAGCGTTCGGCGATGTCTCGATGGTCGGGGGCGCGGGGGAGAGGGGTTCCGGTGCTCCCGTGAGATTCATGACCAATACAACGACACCCGCCCCAAGGCCGAGCCCAATGACGAACGCGACGATCAACTTGGCCATGCCGAAGCCCTGCATGCCGACTTCACGGTATCCTACTGCCGTGATGCAACCGGCGCACGCCGATGCGGTGGTGATATGCCCCCCAATATCGTCCTGTTCATGACCGACCAGCTAAGACGTGATGCGTTGGGCTGCTACGGGAACGAGATCTGCAAGACACCGAACCTGGATCGTCTCGCCGCCGAGGGAACGCGATTCGACCAGGCCTA
>JAPPKV010000504.1 GCA_028819775.1 Gammaproteobacteria bacterium
TTTGTCTCGCGTAGGTGCCGGCGGGTTGGCCGGCGGTCACCGGCCGCCCCACTTCAAGGAGGTGCTCGCGTTCCGTCTGCGAGAGATAGAAGGTCTCGTTGGGCCGGTAGGAGTCGAGGAATTGCCGGTCATACCCAACCGGGTGCCGCGCCGCTGGCGGCCGCCGGACATACTCTCGAACCTCATGCCCGGCCTCCGAAAGCGCCGGCACGACTTCAGCCCTCACACTGACCGTCGGAGACCCTGAGACGACTTGAACCGCGGCGTCGACCATCCTCGGCACGCGGTAACGCGCTGAGCGGCCTGTGCCCTCCATGATCAGGCGCTTGTTGTCGACGAGAGACTTCAGGCGGTATTGCAGGGTCCTCCGTGGCGGTGCACTGGCCAGGGCTGCCTCGATCCGTGCTGCAGTCCTGCCCTCCGGGTGTTCCTGCAAGACAGCTTCGATTGCCTGAAGATGCGCTTCCTGCACGGTCCGTGCCACGTTGCCCCTCCGAAATTGCACGAAAGATATGCGCGCAAGGTTAGTGGATGAACGCGCAATATACGAGAGTATTGCGCAAGCGTAGCGAGTTTTTCGCGCAATCTTCAAGATTATGCGCAACTATTCTTGCGCAATGGGCCGTTCACGCAAGTTTGAGCGGGTGGCCCCCGCGGGGGCAGCGTCGTTTATGCCAGTTGCGGGGTACTCGGTTTGTCGAGCGGATCGCCGCGGCGCAGGCCGGCGGTGCCGAAGGCGTGCGTGTTCTCGACCCGCGAGTTCCAGTCCGGCCAGTCGTAGGTGGCGTCGGCGGACATGTAGGCCACGGTCATCGCCTCGCGCATGGCGGGGGTGCAGTTGGCATCGGCGCGGTGATAGACGCAGCCGGAGTGGAATGTGCAGTCGCCGGCGGCGAGCGGCACCCACTGCCAATTCAACTCGCCGGGAAACGGGATATCTTCCGTCACGCTGAAGATGTCGACGAACTCCGGGTCATCCTCGGCGCGGTGGCTGCCGGCGGCAAACGCCATGCAGCCGCACTCGCGCGGCACGTCCACCAGCGCCACCCAAATGGCCGTAGTATGGCCCGCCGGCTGCACTGGCCAGAGCGCCGCGTCCGTGTGGTAGTCGGTCAGCCGCCCGCCGGGCTGCTTGTAGAGCGCCTGGTCGAACCACAGCCGCACCCCGCGAATCCCCATCAGCCGGCGCGCCAGATCGGCGAACCGGAACGCATGGGCGAACGGCCAGATCGCCGGACACTTAGGCCCCAGGTTGACCGCCTGCAGGAAGCTGCGTTCGGACACTCGCTTGTCCGCCGGGGCGCGGTCGTCGTCGACGAAGTAGTGGCCGACCGCGTAGCAGATCACCTCCCGGAAATAGCGCAACGCCTCGCCCGAGATCACCTGCTCCAGCTTCACGAAGCCATGCGTCCGGTAATGCTCGATCTGCTCTGGCGCGAGCGTATAGGGCTCGGCCAGAAACTTGCTTACCGCCGCTGGCGGCGGCTCATGCAACCGCCGTTCCACGTCCACCGGCAGCACCGGCTTCAGTGCCGGCGCCATCTCCATGGCCTCTTTCACATTTCCGTTTCCATGATGACCTCCCGATGATAGGCCAGGATGGAACACTTCCCAAGGTGCGCGCAGGTACGGAGGAGACGGAGGAGTGCACAGTGCTCCTGTCGCGGAGGATGAGTCGAGGCCGCCCGCCACGCGACAGAGTACCAAAGGGTCGGAAACGGTTGTGACTTCGGTAGCGTGCCCTCTGCCCTTGAGTGTAGCGTGACCCAGGGCTACGAATCCGGGATACTGCATCGTGATCGACGACTTCACCACCCACCAAATCCAACTGCGAGACGTGCCGCTAATTCTGTTAGGGACTCAGGCAGAGGGCGCGACCTGTGTAGGCGTTTCGCGATCACATATCTACCGTCTTTCCCATTCGCTGCAGATCGATTCGACATCGATCTGAGGATCAACTCCGTCAACCCAATAACGAAAAAACTTCGGATCCCGGCTCCTAGGTACCGGTCGAGCGTCGCGAATGCGAACTAGCACCGGAGCTGGAACACACTCCCCCAGGACCAGCGCGGTTTGGGGAGCGAGCGCCGGTATCTGTTCCAACATCGGACCGTAAATTGCGGGTACGATTTCCTTGAAGTAGCGAAGATCCTCAGGATTTTGCAATCGATGCACGACAAAACTGCTGCATTGCGATAGTACCGTTTTCGATAGCTCACTGGGTCGTTGCGAAGCAACTACCAAACTCAACCCAAACTTCCGTCCCTCACGCGCAATACGCTCAAACACCGCTCGAGAGATGGACTCCTCTTCGAACGAACGTGGCTGTCGAACATAGTTCTGTGCTTCCTCCAGTACTAACACAACAGGAAGTGATCCACGAGCATCCTCTCCCCCGTGTTCTCCTAGTCGCTGCAGGAACTCTAGAATCAGACGCCCAACAAGCGCGGTGACGTTCTCCAATACCTCCGCTGCAAGCAGACTCAAGTCAAGAATTACGAAGTCAACCGCTGACTGACCGTCACGTTGACGGTCGTAAAATGGAAAAAGAAACCTGGGAACGTCATTTTCGTCCGAAAATGTGGCAGTGGCGCGCGCTCCTAGTCCTAGCCAGGTAAACCTGAAAGCTGCTGGTGGCAAACAGTGGTTGGTGACCGGT
>JAPPKV010000219.1 GCA_028819775.1 Gammaproteobacteria bacterium
CCCGCCATCCGGGCCGGGCGCATGAACATCCTAGACGCCATAGCCCACGAGTAGGGCGGCCGGTGCGCCCGCCGCGAGGTGGCTAGGCGTACCGATCGAATAGTGCGTCGAGCTGCTCGCGGCACTCCCCGCTCCGCCAGGAACTCCTGGGCCTGGGTGCGGGTGAACGGGGCGTCGGGGGTGATCTCGAAGCTTCATGGTGCGGCTCCTCCCGGATGCCGGTCCGTTACTTGCGGAGCAGGCTAGACGGCCGCGCCCGCAGCCTGGGGCCGGCGCCCTTGACCTGCTGATATGCTCAGATATCATCGCCACTCGGGGATATCAGCACCGCCCTGGGAGCATGGGAGGATCCAGTGACCGACATCCTGATCCGCGGCCTATCCGACGACGCCGTCGCCGCAATCGAGGCCAACGCCCGGCGGGCCGGCCTGTCGAGGGCTGAGTACCTTCGGCGCGCGCTGGAGCGCGAGCGTCACGGCGCTGGGGCGGATGCGACCGCCGAGTCGCTGGAACGCTTCTGCGAACGGGTTGCCGATCTCCGCGATCCTGATGTGATGCGCGCGGCGTGGTCGTGACGGCCTGGCTGATCGACAAGTCTGCGATCGTCCGGCTCGCCGCCGCCCGCGAGTCAGTTGAGTGGTCCTCCAAGATCGGCCGCGGGCTGGTCCGGATCTCGACGTTGACGCGACTGGAGGTGGGCTTCTCAGCCCGCTCGGCCGATGACCTGCGACAGACCCAGGCCGGGTTTCCGCTGAGCGCCATGCCCGTCGAGTATCTGACGCCCGCCATCGAGGACCGCGCCGTCGCCGTCCAACAGGCTTTGGCCGATGTCGGGCAGCATCGAGGGCCGTCGATACCCGACCTGCTGATCGCGGCGACCGCCGAGTCAGCGAAGCTGACCGTGCTGCACGTCGACAAGGACTTCGACCTCATTGCGGGAGTCACCGGTCAGCCTGTTGAGCGTTTGGCCGTCGGGGATTGAGCCTCCGTCGCGGTCCCCGACGGCAAGGGAGGAAGTGGGTACGGTGCTGAGGATGGATGACATCGAGATTGGTCACCAATGGGAGCCGATCACCGACTTGACCGACGATGACCGCGCCGCAGCCAGCGAGGAACTGCCCGCGCTCGCTCGGACGTGGGACCAGGTCCGCGGCACGCTCGATCCCCGCCAAGTGGACGACTTCAACGAGCGCCTGAAACGGGAGTGGGCCATCGAGACAGGGATAATCGAGCGTCTGTACACACTGGATCGCGGAACCACCCGGCTGCTGATCGAGCAGGGAATCGACGCCTCGCTCATCGCTAGCAGCTCGACTGACCAAGCCCCCGAGCAGGTCGCGGGAATGATCGGAGATCACGCCGAGACCGTCGACTGGCTGTTCGATGCCGTTACCGAGTCGCGTCCCGTCTCAGTGTCCTTCATCAAGCAACTCCACCAGTTCATGACCCGGAAGCAGCTCTACGCGACCGGCATCGACATGTTCGGTCGCAAGCGCGAGATCGACTTGAGGCACGGCCGGTTCAAGGTCCGGCCGAACAATCCGCTGCGTCCAGACGGCAAGGTCCACGAGTACTGCCCGCCGGAACAGGTCGACTCGGAGATGGACCGGCTGATCGAGATGCACACCCGGCACTCGGCCGCGGACACGGCACCCGATGTCAGCGCGGCGTGGCTACATCACCGCTTCGCGCAGATCCACCCCTTCCAGGACGGCAACGGGAGAATCGCTCGGGCCATCGCGTCACTGGTTCTCATCGGCGCCGGATGGTTTCCGCTGGTAGTGACCCGTGACGACAGGCGCCTCTACATCGACGCCCTCGAGTCGGCGGACGGTGGCGACTTGGAGCCTCTCATCCACTTGATCGCAGACCTTCAGCGAAAGCGTTTCGTGCAGGCGATCGGGATCACCGAAGAGATCAAGCGAGAACATGTCCAGGTGGAACAGATGCTCGACATGATCGGCGAGATGTTCAGTGTCGAGTCCAAGCCCACTCCAACAGAGCTTGGGCAGGCGATTGACATCGCCGTATCCATCAGAGAACTCTGCAAGGACCGGTTCCAGGAGCTGGAAGCCCAACTTGCCGATCGCTTGGGCGACCCCGAAGCAAGGCGCGTCTGGTGTGACAGCGGGACCGATGACGATCCGCGGCGACGCGAGTGGAACAGGCACCAGGTCGTTGAGACAGCCCAGAGCTTGGACTACTTCGCGAATGTCCGCCGCCACCACGAGTGGGTGCGACTCGCCTTCGACACGGAGAACGGCCGCTCCGAGATACTGGCGTCCTTCCATGGAATCGGCACGGAGTTCCGTGGACTCATCGGAGTGTCGATGTGCTTCTACCGCCGTCAACCTGAGACACCTGACGAGTACGAGGATGACTACGACCCAATGCCGACGAGGATGGAGGTCGTCGATCGGGAGACCGTGTGCGGCGAGGTCTTCCAGATCAACTATTCTGAGCGGTTGGAGTCCGTCCGGACGCGATTCCGTGCTTGGACGGACAGAGCGTTAGTGCTCGCGCTCGACCAGTGGCGGCGGGGGGAGCGGACCATCGGCAACAACCGCCCGAACTGAAGTGCGCCCGGCCCGTGAGGCCCTCAGGTGCGGTAGAGCATTCCCTTGTAGGCGGACGTGAAGCCGGCCGCCTCCAG
>JAPPKV010000391.1 GCA_028819775.1 Gammaproteobacteria bacterium
TCGATTCGAGCACGTCCGCGAGTTCAACAAACTCGTCCCGAAACTGGCCAAGGCCAACGGGATTGTGTTCGACCTGCGGGGCTACCCGAGTTTCGACTTCAGACCCGTCATCGCCCACCTGATCGACGAGACCGTCGCCTCCGCGCAATGGCACGTGCCGCTCGTGCACCACCCCGACCGGCGGGACATGCGGTTCCAGTTCAGCAACTGGTCCGTGCCGCCCAAGTCGCCCCGGTTCACCAGGAACGTCGCGTTCATCACCGACGGACGCGCCATCAGCGCCGCCGAGACCGTTCTCGGCTTCGTCGAGCACTACAAGCTGGCGGAGATCGTCGGCGGACCCACCGCCGGCACCAACGGCAACATCAACCCGTTCGTGCTTCCCGGCGGCTACCACGTCGTCTGGACCGGAATGCGGGTCCTGAAGCACGACGGATCCCAGCACCACGGCGTGGGAATCCAGCCGACGGTGCCCGTGTCACGGACCGTCGAAGGCATCGCCGCAGGGCGGGACGAGTTGCTGGAGCGGGCGGTGGCGGTGGTGACCGGAAGAAAAGAGCCCGATTAGTCGCGGCGCGTGTATGTGCCTAGATCTCGATGGCCTGGACGCCTCGGTCCATGGCCAGTCGGCGCAACCTGGCGTCGAAGGTCGCGAACGACTCCGCGCCGGTTTCGACAGCGGAGGACAGGTGAAGTGCGTCAGCGAAGTCGATGCCCTGCTCGTACCATGACAGCGCGCGTGCAACGCGCCCCCTAGCCTCCGCTGTGACGTTCGGAAGCCCCAGGAAGCCGCGTAGGCCGCGCAGCACGGCTTCGCGGCCCAACGCGTACACGCTGCGCAGAACCCATTCGGTCTCGAGAAGCACTGTCAGCGGGACGAACACGGCGTTGTCGTCGAGCAATTCTGCAGCACGGCGGGACTGGTCCGGGTCGTCGTCGGCCAGCAAGCGCACGACGATATTGGTGTCGAGCGCGATCACGACTCGTCGGTATATCCAGGCGGTACGGCATTCTGCATGTCGAGGAGCGTGCGCCTAGGTCCAGCATATCCGACACATCCGATCACCTCCTCGAGGCAGGTCTCCCTGAACGCCGGAACAGGACGGAGCAGCAGGCCCCTGGATGTGTCTTCCACCTCGAACTCAAGGCCTGGCTCCCAAGCTCGAGCAACGCGGATGACCTGCGGTATCACGACCTGCCCCTTGCTCGACATTTTGGTTCGCATTTGGACCACCGGGTAAGACCCAAGTAAGAACATAGCGCGGCCGGATCGATCAGGTCAACACATCTCACTGACATGTAATTCCAGTTCAGTAGCTGCCCGGTGGCATCCTAGACCTCGGACACGAGATCGAACGCGTGCGGTCGCCTTACTCGCCGTTGGCGCTTCCGCGCTGCGTATGCGTTTCGACCCGCGCGACCCGTTCCCGCACGCCCGAAATGTCCTCTCGGATACTCGCGTGATCGGCGTGCATGTCCTCTCGAATGCTCGCGGTTTCGGCGTGCATCTCCTGCCGTATGCTCGCAAATCCCGCGTGCATCTCCTGCCGTACGCTCGCGAATTCGGTGTGCATCTCCTGCCGTACGCTCGCGAATCCAGCGTGCATTTCTCCGCGCAGGGCGTGAATCTCCTTCAGCAAATCGGTCTGCAGCCGTTCCATGGCAACACGAACATCCCCGACTTGCTCGTAGAGGAGGCCGAACCCGCCCAGAACGGCTGCAAGCGCAAAGGTTCCCAGCCACTTGAATAGCCGGAACTCGCTTGCCCTTACGAAGTCGCCTCCCGGACGGTCGCCGACCGAGGTTTCCAGTGCGTCCATGCGCACAGCCAGCGGTTGGACCACCGAGTCCAACTCTTCCCGGGTAATCCCCAATGTCGGGTTCGGCGTCGCCGCCATCGATCCGTCACCGTGGTCGTCATCGCTCAGTTTGTCGCGGCGAGTCCTTCCTCTCCAGGATCGTCTCGATCCGGACGACCCGCTCCCGGATTCCCGACATCTCCTGCAACAACTCGCCGTGGAGCCGTTCCATGCCAACGCGGAGGTCCGAGACCTGCTCGTAGAGGAGGCCGAATCCGCCGAGAAGGGCCGCAAGCGCAAAGGTTCCCAGCCATTTGAACAGCCGGAACTCGCTTGCTGTTACGAAGTCGTTGCCCGGACGTTCGCCTACCGAGGTTTCCAATGCGTCCATGCGCGCAGCCAAAGGTTGGACCACCAAGTCCAACTCGTCCCGTGTAATTCCCAATGTAGGGTTCGCTGTAGCTGCCATCGGTCCGCCACCGTCGCCAGTCAGTCCACTTTGCGCTTCACGACAGGCGTGCGCAACGGTCAACGGCTGATAACTGGCATGTATTTCAACGATTTCGGCGTTTTGATATTCGCGTGATGTCACCCGTTTCGGGTTCGGAACGCGGTAGTCCTTTCAGGGCAACTCCGTCGCTCCTGAGAGAAACCGGTCGATCTCCCGGGCGGCCTCGCGTCCCTCGTTGATCGCCCGCACCACTAACGACTGGCCGCTGCGGCAGTCGCCGGCCGCGAACACCTTGGGGTTGCTGGTCCGGTAGAGACCCTTTTCGGCCAGGTAGTTGGCGCGCGGGTCGAGTTCGAGGCCGAGCGGCTCGCTGACGTAGTGCTCCGGGCTCCGGAATCC
>JAPPKV010000361.1 GCA_028819775.1 Gammaproteobacteria bacterium
AGCCGTCGCATAGGGATTCCCACTCCTCCGGGCTCAACTCGTCAAGCGTCTTTCGTTGCCAAAACGGCTTCATTGCATCCCGCGCCGTAGGAGTCCCGTCAGTGGTCTCACGACCCCGACGAGACGATATCGGTGAAGATGTCACCGACGACGGCTCGGCGCCAACCCTGGCGGTAGCTCAGTGGCAGCTCGCCGTGGTTTCGGAAATGGCGCAAGCCCGCCTCGAGATCCCGTTTTCGGGCCAGAAGCTCGGGGGCAAACCCCAGTCGATCCGATTCCCGACGACCGGCTTCCCGGAGCGTACGGACGACATCGCCATCGCGTCGACCCAATGGGCGGGTTGCCTCCGGTGCGGGTTCTCGGTCTGCCAGTCCCCGTCGGTGAACGGCGGCGAGGACCTTCCCGTATCGCTTCGCCGTCCGCCGGGGCACCATCCTCGCCACGTCGCCGAGATCGAGCCGTTCGCACCGGGCCAGGGCCACGAGGTGCTCGTCCTTGACGGTGTGGGCCCGGGGTATGTCACGCCGCCGGGCTTCCTGTTCGCGCCAGCGGACCAGGTTTCGTAGCACGATGCGCTCCCGGCAACCGAGCCGCCATGCGCCTTTCATCGTCTCGAACCACGTGTCCGGCGTGGCAACGGGGGTATCGAGCATCCGCTGCATATCTTCGAGAAACCAATCAAGGCGTCCGGCGCTGGCCAATCCCTTGCTTTGCCGCTCCCAGATCGACCGCAGGTACGCCACGTCCTCACGGGCATAGCTGATCTGTTTTTTCGATAGCGGACGTTGCAGCCAATCGGACCGGGTCTCGTGCTTGCCAAGCTTGAGACCGAGGTAGTGCTCCACCAACTTCGCATAGCTCGCGGAGAATTCCGGGGCCAGAAAGGCGTGGGCCAGTTGGGTGTCGACAAGATTGGCTGGCTGAACGTCGAGGTGAGTCGCCATCACCTCCAGGTCCTCCGAACAACCGTGTATGACCTTCGTCCTCGACGGGTCGAGCAGCAAGGCCTTGAGCGAGTCGAACGTCGCCCCGGCCTGTGCGTCTACCAAGGCAACGCCGGCTTCGCCCGCTAGCTGGTAGAGCGCCGGAATGGGGTAGAAGGTCCGTACCCGAATGAACTCCGTATCGATGCCGACGACTTGGCCGAGCGACTGCATGCAGGCACCAAGGTCGGCGTCCGTGGTAATCAGCTGGAACGGGTGCACGGGTTAGACCATTCCTAGTCGACGGTTCGCCGGCCCTGCAGCGCGTGGGCGATGGTTCCTCCATCGATGTATTCCAACTCGCCGCCGAGAGGAACCCCATGCGCGATCCGAGATACCGTGGCACCGGTGTCCCGCAACGACTCCTTGATGAAGTGGGCGGTGGCCTCTCCCTCCACCGTGGGGTTCGTCGCCAAGATTACTTCGCGCACGCCGCCGTCGCGCACCCGGTTCGGCAGGTCGATGAGACCGAGTTCGTCGGGGCCTATGCCGTCGATGGGCGACAGCCGGCCATGCAGGACGTAGTAGCGGCCGCTGAAGCCCCCGGCAAGTTCAATGGCGACGATGTCGGACGGGGATTCCACGATGCAAAGGAGCCCGCCATCCCGTCTCGGATTGGCGCAGATCGCACACTTCTCGGACTCGGTAAGCGTTCTGCAAGTCAGGCAGCGCTGAACCTTCTCGGCGGCGTCCGTCAAGGCCGAAGCAAGCGCGACCGCACCGGGGCGGTTGTATTGCAGCAGGTGGAGGGCCGTCCGTGTCGCCGTTTTCGGGCCGACGCCGGGCAGCGCCTGCAACGATTCGATCAAACGGTCGATCAAGGGGCTGATCCGCATCGGATAGCCTAGCGCGTCTCCCGGGTGTGTTCCGGCATCATCCCAGGAGACTTCCGGGCAAATTCAACCCCGGCGGCAATCCGAGACCTTGCGCGAGGTCGCTCATCTTCTCCTTCTGCACTGCTTCGACACGTCGTACGGCATCGTTGAAAGCTGCGGCGACGAGATCCTCAAGCACCGCAAGTTCCTCGGTTGCGGCAAGGGGATCGATTTCAACCCGCAAGGCCTCGAAGCGCCCGTTCAGGGTGACTTTGACCAAACCCGCGCCGCTCTCCCCGGTGACCGGGGTCCGCTTCAGGGACTCCTGCAAATCGCCTAGCCGGGATTGCATCTCGCGAGCCTGCTTGAACATGTCGCCGAGGTTCACCGGAGCGGCTCCGTTTCCCCGGCGCCATCCGACAACCGGGCCGAATCGAGTGTTCCGCCGAATTCATCGAGCATCGCCCGCACGTTGGGATCCGCCATGAGCGTCGCCTCGGCCTTCTCGCGCGTTTCCTTCGCGATGCGCGACTCCCGGGCCATGGGGGTCTCCGTCTCGAGCTGTCCGATCTCGAAGTCCACCCGAATGTCCCGTCCCGCGTAGCTGGCCACCAACCGTTCGATCTCCACGCGTTGCTTGTCGTTCAATAACGATTCGTGGGATTGGTCGAGTCGAATCAACCATCGTTCGGCACCGCGATCCGTCAGGTTCGAGTTTTTGAGGATCATCGCCGTTACCCCCTCGGGTGCCATCGCGGAAACCACGTCCCCCCAGTCGGTAAAGTCGCGAACCGGCACCGCAGCTGCCAAATCGTCGGACGTCGTGTCGTCGAGCCGGGCGATTGGC
>JAPPKV010000522.1:0-1701 GCA_028819775.1 Gammaproteobacteria bacterium
CGTCCGGGCCGCAACCCACGGCGAGAACCAGGCAGAGCAGGGACGTGATCATCTTCGCCGCGCGCCTCCCTCGGGAGCTGGCGAGCTGGTTCGGCCTGTTCGTCTACTGCGGAACACGAAGGGGTCCTGCGAGCATCACCTCGGCGCTCACAACCAGCGGATTGTCCTGCAGCGAGCGCACGGTGGTTGCGGGCTCCTGTTCGGGCGGTAGCCGCAGCAATGCCCATCCGAGGGCCGGGTAGTTCTTGCCTCGTAGCGCCCCAGCCGCGGCGACGACCTCGTCGAGCTGTTCGGCGTCGGCAAGGCGCACCCGCAACGTGGACGACACACGCTCGAATCGTTTGTTCACCGGGTCGTAGGCGTACCGTCTGGGCCGACCACCGGCTTCCTCGTAGACCGTGCGGGTGTGGCCTTCCTGGTGGGCCCGGTATACGCGGTACCCCCCTTCGCTCGACATCTCGAAACGCACGTCGTCGACGACCATCGACCCCGGACCCGTCGTGTCGAGGCGGGGCAATGCCACAACGGGACCCCGGTCGGTGTCGACGGTCCTTGGTTCCGTGAGTTGCTCCTGGGCGTTCCCCCACGTGGTCGTCAGGACTAGGGTCAACATGGCGGCGAGTGTCTTTTTGGACATTCCGCGACCTCCTAGCGAACGTTCCCGGCGGGCGCCGGACGAGCGACGAGGCGGTGCGGCGGCGCGCCGGTGCATCCCTGCGCGGTCTCGAGTTCGTCGCTGTCGGTCGATGCCGACAGGACCACGGGCCCTAGGTTGGAGAGATGGTCGGTTGGCGACTCCAGCAAGTTCATCACCACGACCGCGCCGTCGGTGGCGATGGCGAGTCGCCACTTGCCCTTGCCATCCGCGAGCATGCCATCGAGGTCGGGATCGCCGTGCTCGAGTTGCTGGGACGTGACCGTGCGTGCGTTGTTCGCGGCAACGGTAAGCCCCACGGGGCCATATGTGGTGCCATCGTCGTCGATGCCGTAGATGCTGACGGCTGTGTCCGTGCCGCCGCGTTCGACGATGCGCAGGCTGCTCACCTGATTGGTGTTCGAGGCCGGATTGAAGATGGTCGCTTCGTATACGCAGGCGGTTCCGAAGGAGGTGCCGTCGGTGGGAACGAGCGTGTTTCCCATGCCGGTCAGGAAGCCATCCCCCGTCCGCACATAGGAGGTCGCGACGAACTCGAAGTCGGCGCTGAGTTGTAGGTATGAATCGCCGAAACCTGTGCCGATGCCGACGATCCCCTTGTCGTCGTTGCCCATTTCGAGGTCGTCGGAGTTGAAGTGGTAGGTCCTGCCGCCGACCACGGGCAACGACGTGGCGGCGTCGGCGCCTGCGTCGTTCCATGCCGTGATCGATATGGTGCCGGTCTCGACCGCCGTGAGGCGGACGAACCCCTGCTGGGTCGGATGGTCCGCGCCGCGCATCAAGGGCACGTCGAAGACCGTCTCGGCCGTCGCCATGTTGGCGGCGCCGACGAGACCGATGCAGGCCAACGAACCTGCGCGCGCTAGACGCCTGATGCCCGGGGTCATGGATCCGCGGTACCCGTCCACCCTTCGTTGGGGGAATTGCAAGCGAAGTTAGTTCCGCTGGCAATTCCGTTTATATGTGAGACAGTCACGGGATGGCAACCATCGAAATAGGCGGCGTTGCGATTCCGGAGTCTGCGCTGACCTGGAATTTCGTGCGTG
>JAPPKV010000522.1:1711-2635 GCA_028819775.1 Gammaproteobacteria bacterium
CCTCGGGTCCCGGTGGGCAGAATATCAACAAGGTCGCTACGGCAGCGGAGTGCCGCCTCGACCTCGATCTGGCGGGTATCGATCAAGACGTGCGCCGGCGCTTGGAGCGCCTGGCCGGGAGTCGTCTGACCGCTGCGGGAGAGGTACTGATCGTCGCCGAGAAACAGCGCACCCAGGGGCGCAACCGGGCCGACGCGCTCGAACGCCTCGGCGCGCTGATTGAGGCCGCGCGTGTGCCGCCGAAGCCGCGCGTCGCCACCAAGGTGTCGGCCACGCAGAAGGCCAAGCGGCGCGCGGACAAGCGCCACCGTGGCGAGGTCAAGAGGCAGCGCATGCCGCCGGACGACTACTGATCGGCGTCTTCGGACTCGACGGCGTCGATCCGCGCGAGCGTTGTTGCGCCGACCGGGTAGCGTCCCGCGACCAAGTGCCGAGCCAGCCTTCGAAGGCGTGGCAACGCCACCGGCCGGTAGTCGAGTTGCTCGACCGAGACGTTGATGTGCGGCGTCGCCCTCGGTGGCTCGTCGTGCGTGTGGCCGTGGACATTGACGCATCCCTCCGGCACGTCAGTCAGCGGGATATGCGTGAATAGCAGCGGCGGGTCGCCATCGACGAACATCACGGCACCGACCGTGTCGAAGCCGTCGACGCGGAGTCGTCCCGAACCGGTCAGGTCGTGGTTGCCGATTACGAGGTGCTTCTTGGCGCCTGGTGCGTTTCGGATCCGCTGCCAGGTATGCGGACCGACGGCACGGCGCATGGCCACATCGCCGACGAAGACCAGGTGGTCATCGCTGCCTACCGTCCCGTGCCAGTTGTCGTAGAGGCTCGAGTCCATGGCCCTGGCATCGGCGAAAGGCCGGTTCGTATAGCGGATGATGTTGTCGTGGCCGAGGTGCAGATCCGACCAGACCCACGTCGACT
>JAPPKV010000025.1 GCA_028819775.1 Gammaproteobacteria bacterium
GCGCGCGAAATCCGATATCCCGGCGGTAGGAAATCCGCCGCCAGTGGATGCTCGAGGCCCGTTGGTAGGCCAGGCACTGTGCCGATGCGATGTCGTCGCCGAGGCCCACGACGCACAACACGCGACCACCCGCGGTGACGATGCCCGTTTCGCCGAACGCGGTACCGGCATGGAAAACCTTGCTGTCCGGGAGGTCGTCGCCGAGTCCGGCGATGGCGTCTCCCGTGTCGTAGGCCAGCGGATAGCCCCCCGCCGTGAGTACGACGCCGAGCGCTGTGCGCGGCTCCCACTCCAGGGCGACATCGGCAAGGCCCGTGCCATCGACCGCGCGCAGGCAGAGCATTGCCAGGTCCGAACGCAGACGCGACAACACGGGCTGGGCTTCCGGGTCCCCGAACCGGCAGTTGAACTCGACAACCTTGGGCGCACCGTCGGGCCCGATCATCAAACCCGCATAGAGAAATCCCTGGTAGGGCATGCCGTCCGCCGCTGCGCCTCGCACCAGCGGCTCGATGATCTCGGCCATGATGCGATCGTGTACGTCGGCGGTCACCACCGGCGCCGGCGAATAGGCACCCATGCCGCCGGTGTTGGGACCTCGATCCCCCTCGTCGCGGGGTTTGTGATCCTGGGACGATGCCAACGGTAGCGCACGCTCGCCGTCGAGGATGCAGGTGAAACTCGCCTCTTCCCCCTCCAGGAAATCCTCGACCACGACCTGCCGGCCCGCATCGCCGAAACTTGTCCCCGACAGCATGCCGCGCACCGCGTCGACGGCCTCGTCGACCCTCCGGGCAACGACGACGCCCTTTCCCGCAGCCAGACCATCCGCCTTGACGACGATGGGCGCGCCCCTGCTGCGGATGTAGTTCTCGGCGGCGGCGAACCCGGTGAATATCCTGCTGGCGGCGGTGGGAATGCCGTGGCGTTCCATGAACTGTTTGGCGAAGGATTTCGACCCCTCGAGACGGGCAGCGGCCTTCGACGGTCCGAAGCACCTCAGGCCGCAGGCGTCGAAATGGTCGCGAATTCCGTCCACGAGCGGCACTTCCGGACCGACGATGGTCAGATCGATGCCGCAGCCGCGGACGAGGTCGGTCAGGGCAGCGAAGTCGGCACCGTCGACATCCACGTTGGTGACATTGTCCTCGGCGGCGGTTCCCGGGTTGCCCGGCGCGGCGAACACCGCATCCACCGACGGCGAGCGTGCCAGCGTCCAGGCGAGCGCGTGTTCCCTGCCGCCCGAACCGACGACCAGGATCTTCATAGGCTCTTCTCCAGGTACGCGACGATCGCGGCATCGTAGGCCGCCGTGTGTCGAAACGCCTTGGCGGCCATGCGCAGGCGATAGTCCAAGGCAGTGCCTCCCTCCTTGAGTCGGCCCACGACGTCCGGGTAATCCGCAGGATCGACGACGGGCAGGACGTCGCGGTGGTTCTTGGACGCGGCACGCAGCAGGGCCGGCCCGCCGACGTCGATGTTCTCCACCGCAAGTTCCAGGGTGCAGTCCGGCCGGGCCATCGTCGCTTCGAAGGGATAGAGGTTCACCGCCACCAGGTCGATGCCGACGATGCCGTGTCGGGTAAGCGTGTCGGCATCCATATCCCGTCGTGCAAGGATGCCGCCATGGATCATCGGATGCAGCGTCTTGACGCGTCCGTCCATCATCTCCGGAGACCCGGTTACGGAAGCCACCTCGGTCACCGGGACGCCCGCATCGGACAGCGCGGCGAAAGTACCGCCGGTCGATACCAGTTCGACGCCCATGCCTTCGAGAGCCTGGCCGAACGCCACGACCCCGGTCTTGTCGGAGACGCTCAGCAACGCCCGCTTGACGGCAACCAACGTGTCGGGGGAGGACCTCACAGCAGCGAAATCGAGTAGCTGAACGCGTCCGGCCCGGGGTCTTGGAGACGCAGTTCTACGGGGGTGGTCTGGTTCGGCGACATGCGACGGGACTGGCTCGGGTTCGGCAGGTACGCCCCCGGCTCAACGCGTTGTTCGTCGGCGAGCAAGGTCCCGTCCTTACGCTGGAACCGCACCTCCAGGCTCGGAAAGCGCTGGTAGCGCGGCGCGGTGTTGGTCAGATCCAGCCGAACGACCAATCCCTCCGGGGCACCCAATCGCTCGTCGACGGATGGATTGGCGACGTCGATCCTGTCGAGCGCCTTGAATCTCGGCACTTCGACGCCGACGATCTCGTAGGCCTCGCGAAGCACCGGATCCTGGACGTAGACCTCGTATTGGAGCACCAGGACGCCTGCGGCAAGCAGCGCCAGCGCCGCGGCGATGGCGGTCGCGAACCGCATCAGGTGCAGCGGTTTGCCGGGTATGGAATCGGCTGCTCCCTCGTAGTCGGGCTGCGGCGGGAACTCGCCCTCTTGCGCCGAACCGGGTCCAGATGCCGGTTCCTCCGTCCGCTCGATTTCCAGTAGCACATCCACTGGGTCGCCGACGATCGCCGTCTCATCGTCTCTGACCTCGGCTTCGCGGCCATCGAAGACTGCAAGACAGGCGCCGCATCGTACTCGACCCTCAGCGACGGCGAGTTGCTCCTCCGTAACGCGGAACCGGGTCTGGCAACTAGGACACTCGGCGATCAGCGGCTGGGATTCGGACATCGAAACCC